>JAAUTJ010000148.1 GCA_012031475.1 Leptolyngbyaceae cyanobacterium SM1_3_5
GCAAGCGGGCAGTCGTGGGAAGCACGGCTTGAGGCTGGGACGGATTCGCGGCGGGACGAACGGCGGCAGGATTGGAATTGCTTTGCGGATTGGAGCGGCTGACAGTTGGCGTGGGAGCGGATGCCGGGGTCGATCGCGCCGCCGCAGGTTGAACCGCCACCGTCGGAACTGAAGCGCGTGGACTGGCCGCTGGTGAAACGGTGACGCGAGGCGTTGTTGCCACATTTGCATGAGGATTGCTGCGCCCCGTATTGATTTGAGAAACGCGACTCTCAGCCGAAGTCGGCGGAATCAAATTGGGAACGGGCAAAACAGACGGCGCGGGCGGAACGGCAATCGATCCGGCTGGAGACTGAGCCGCTGGAGAAGCCGCAGGTGAAACGGCCACCGAGGGTGAGACGATCACAGCGCGAGTCGGCGTGGATTGCTCTGCGGCTGGTTGTCCGCAGCTTGCGATCGCCAACCCCAAACCGATCGAGCCGATCCACCTGCTTGTGTTCATGGCAGCGCCACCCTAAAAACGTTTCTCCCAGAATAACGACGATCGCCCGACCGAAGCCGAGCGATCTGCAAAGAAACGTTAAGAAATTCCCGATCTAGCGGCGGGCGCGATGTTGGGCAAATGACTGATAGGTTGCACCGCGATCGTACAGGTGGCAGCGATCGACAATTTCGCGCAGCATTTTCCAGGAAAATTGGCGCTCTGGCTGCATCCATTCGCCCCAAGAATTTTGCAGACTGCGATGCGCTGTCCACAAATTGTACGAGGGAATCGCCGTCGAAATATGATGCGGCACATGAACGCTGATATCGTGGCAAAGCCATTCTACCCAGCGCGGATAGTTACAGTGAACCGTGCCGATCAGTTGCGCTTGGGCAGCGTTCCAAGACTCGATCGGCTGAAAGCCAATTTCAGGATCGGTATGGTGGACGAGGGTGAAGGTACTCATCCAGAAGTGATAGCCCAGCCAGGGCATCAGCCAAAACTTGACGAAGCCCCAAATGCCCGCTGTGGCAATCAACCAGGGAAAAACGATCGCGGCAAAGGCAACAACAGCGGCGATCGAAACGGCCACTTTTTTGCGGTCTTTTGGCGGCGAAATTGCTCAGGTCAAAGTGGATGCCGAACCAGTGAATTACCGAAGCGAGCCACCACAAACGGCTGCGAAAGGCTCGATAGCCCCAGTGAGCGATCGCACCGCTTTGGTCGAAGGCTTCGGGATGCCAGGGTTGCCAAGCGTTGTCGATGTCGAGCTTGTTGGTGTGCTTGTGGTGAAAATCGTGCAGGATGCGCCAGCTATGAAACGGGTAGATCAGCGGCATCATCATCAGATGTCCGACCCAATCATTCACCCAGCGGCGTTTGGCGAACGATCGATGCCCGCAGTCGTGCCCGATCACAAATAGTCCGGTCATTGCCGTTCCGGTAAAGAACCAGGCGATCGGCAGCAGAAACCAGGGGGAAAAGGCGATCGTGAGATATCCCAAGCTCACCATCGCGAGGCTGAGCGCAACTGCCGTCCACGCTTTGCGCGGCTGCTTCTCGAAGCATTCCTTGGGAAGGGTACGTAAGATTTGTTTCAGATGAGTGGGAGGCAACTGCGGCAGATCAGTCGCGATCGGTTTAACCGGAGATACAGTCATGGATGGAAAAACTTTCTCCAAATCGATTAGCAGACATGGTAAACGCCCGCATCTGTGGAAGCGGGAAGAGTAAAGACTTGACCGAGGCAGTTCGCAGCAATTAAATTGCTGAACCGAATTGCTGAATCTGTGAAGAAATATGAATCAAGCCTTCAGTTTTATACCATGCGGCGAGTGCGATCGCGCAGTTTTTTGGAAATGCGGCAACCGTCTATCAATCAAAATGCTGCCTGGGTAACGATTGATTTTCGCTGATTGGTGGGATCGATCGCACAAAAACAGGTTAGAAGCAGCAAAAATTGCTTTGCGTCCATAACCTGTTTTGCTTTGCCAATGCAAATGACAAGTCAATTACAAATCAGACTTCATCGTGGAAAGGCGCTGCTCTTTGAGAGCTTGAAGCTGTTGCAGCAGCGCATCGGCATCGGCTTGGAGATGCTGTAGCTCGGTGGCACAGTTGCCCTGTAGCGGCGGGCGGTAACTGCTGGAGGACTGGGAAGCAGAATGGGACACTTGGGGAACTAATGTTTGACTAGTCATTTGTACTTACTCACACCATTTCGGTATTGTAACGTAATCTGCTGAACTAAAGGTAGAAGATGTATCGATTTGTGCCGGGGGTTTTGTGCCGCTTTCAATTTGGGCTAGAAGTGGAACAGAAACGTGGAACAGAAGCGCAAATTCTCATCCTTTTTGATTGAGTCCGATCGCCCGCAATCGTACATCTCCCCTGTGGAAGATGCCTCTTTGTGTCGCGAAGTGATCACGCTAAACTAAAGACCTTGCTTCCTTCGCAATTGAGCTTTTTGACTGCTATGACGTTCAGTTTGTTCTCGACTGCTTCAACCTCGACGCATCATTTTTCTGCTGGCCGGGATTGATCCGGGCATATCGCCCCTATCTGCCTGTGACCGAACAAACGCCGATCGTGACGCTGCTCGAAGGCAATACACCTCTGATTCCGGCTCCGGCTGTGGCAAAAGCGATCGATCGCGATGTGCAGGTTTGGCTGAAATATGACGGACTCAATCCGACAGGCAGCTTCAAAGATCGCGGCATGACAATGGCGATCTCCAAAGCAAAAGAAGCGAACGCGGAAGCGGTCGTCTGTGCGAGTACCGGAAACACGTCTGCCGCTGCCGCTGCTTATGCAAGACGAGGCGGAATGCGGGCATTTGTCTTGATCCCCGATGGGTATGTGGCGACGGGGAAGCTAGCACAAGCATTGCTGTACGGCGCGGAAGTACTGTCAGTCCAGGGCAATTTCGATCGCGCCCTGACGATCGCCCGCAAAGTCGCGGATCAGTATCCGATTACGCTGGTCAATTCGCTCAATCCCTATCGGCTGGAAGGTCAAAAAACTGCCGCGTTTGAAATTATTGATGTGTTGGGAACCGCTCCCGACTGGCTGTGCATTCCGATCGGTGCGGCGGGCAATATCAGCGCCTACTGGATGGGCTTTTGTCAGTATCACCAGGACGGCAAGAGCGATCGCTTGCCCCGGATGATGGGCTTTCAGGCGGCGGGCGCGGCTCCGCTGATTAGCGGCGAACCGATCGAACATCCCGAAACGATCGCGACCGCCATTCGGATTGGCAATCCAGCCAGTTGGGGCAAGGCGATCGCCGTCCGCGATGCCAGTCAAGGCGAATTTCACGCCGTTACGGATGAAGAAATTCTCTCAGCCTATCGGCTGCTGGCTGCGGAAGAAGGAATTTTTTGTGAGCCTGCCAGTGCTGCCTCGGTTGCCGGACTGCTGAAGGTGAAAGACCGAGTCCCTGCGGGTGCAAAAATCGTCTGCGTCCTGACCGGAAACGGCCTGAAAGATCCCGACACGGCGATCGCCCACTGCAACGTGCAGCTAAAAGGCGGCATTAGTCCGACGCTGGAGGCGGTGGCGCAGGCGATGGGCTTTTAGCCCGCTCTTTTGCCAGCAAATCAACCGTATCGCCCAAGGCGCTGGTGAGGTCTTTGCGCGTTTTGGTATGTTCGGCTTGCTCGGCGCGGAGGGCTTGCAGCAGGCGATCACACTCCATCAAAGCAGCCGTAAGCCTTTCTCCTAGCGCGTCCGGCGGAAGTTCGGCAAGCGACTGTTCGATCGATCCCGCATCCACCGTACTGCCCACCGAAGAACGCAAAGCATCAAGTTCCGCTTGCAGGCGGGCGATCGACTGATGGGCAATAGTGGCATCGCTGCGGCGCTGTTTTGCTTCGGTTTCGTAGAGCGATCGCCAGCGGGCAGCACTGGCGTAGGCTTCTTCGCGCTCTTGGTTGGCGCGATCGACGCTTTGCCGTAACGATTCAATTTCTGCGAGCCACTGCCGGACATCCTGAGTCATCACTGTTTCATGCCGAGATGGGTAGAAGTCTAAAACAAAATTTGCGTCACTGCGGGCGGAACCGGAAGGACAATCAGGACGAGCAGCGAAAGCGCCATCAGGCCAAGAAGGTCACGGCGATTGTCCAGATCGCTCACGTCATTGAGCGCAGGTTCATCCACGACGGGCATAAAGAACAGCAAAATTGCCCAGAGCAGATATTCTTGCACCTTCAAGGCCAGCGCCAGCACGATCAAGCGCGACACCTGCCCGATGATCGCTCCCACTCGCTGCCCAAACATCGCGTGAACCATATGGCCGCCGTCAAGCTGACCGACAGGCATCAGGTTTAGGGCGGTAACGACCAGACCCAGACAGCCTGCAACGGCGATCGGATGCAGTTCCAGCGCACTTTCCGCCGTGAACTGGCTGCCTAACGCCAGCTTCGAGAGCAAGGTCAGCAGCAGGGAATTCGTGGGCGTAAACGACGTGAAATTCAGCAGGCTCGATGTTTCGCTCAGTTCAGTCGGCGTCGAGTGCGCCAAGCCCCACATCAAGAGCGGCAGAGCAACGAGAAATCCCGCTAAGGGGCCAGCAATGCCAACATCAAATAGCGCTTTGCGGTTGGGGACGGGCGATCGCATCTGGATGAACGCGCCAAACGTGCCAAACGGAAAAAATGTCGCGGGCGGAACCGGAATGAAATAGGGCAGCGTGGCGCGAATTCGGTAGCGACGGGCGGCGAGATAGTGCGCCATTTCGTGCGTCCCCAAAATCGCCATCAGTGCCAAGCATAGGGCAAACCCTGCCGCAGCAGGCCAATATTGCCCTGAAGCTGTTCCTCGGTGACACCTGCGATCGCCACGCCCTGCCAGGGTTGTTGTGAAGATCGTCGCCAGCAGCAGCGCGATCGCCCAAGTCGGACGAGTCAGCCGCGCCTGAGATTGCGTTTGCGCGACGGTGTTGGGTACGAGTGCAAAGAACGGTTTGCCGTTCAGTCCTTCCTGAAAGACGACGAGGAAGCGATCGCCAAACTGCTGCTGAATATTTTCCTGAATCGTTTTGTAGGCGACTTCCGGCGAGGTGCGAAGCTGACCGCGACAGATCAACGCTTGCGGGCGATATTCGACGTTTTGCAGATAGTAGACCGACCAGGGGAAGCAGTTTTGCAGCGCGGCTTCTTCTTCCTTGTCGATCGGACGCACGACCGGACGGGGATCAAGCGCGGGCAGGGGCGATCGCTGCTGTGAGGTGGCTGCTTCCGACTGTCCTGACTGCGACGTGGCGGCAGATTTGGCGGGTCTGCCCCACTGAATCAGCAGGTAGTAGAGAATCGGACAGGCGATGAACGGACCAAACAGCAGCAGCGTGGGCATTCGCTCGTTTTCGCCGTTCACCAAAATCCAGCCCGTCCAGATAAATGCGGGCATCATCATCACCAGCCACAGCACCCAGACAGGGTTCGCGTAATGTTGGCGACGCTGCGCTGCACGATTAGGTAGGTAAAAAGTCCTAACAAAAGTAGCCAGATAATCATGCTGTGGCTTTGAGTGAAGTGAACACAAATGCTGTCGATCGATCAAATCAATCCGGCGATCAAACCAAACAGCATACCTCAATCTTTAGGATACCTTTTTGGAGAAAAGCTTGAATTAGACGCGATCGAAAGCTTTTCCTTTAAGATCAAATTCGCACCCTTTGCCGAAACCTTTGTGCAGACTCAAACTCGCTGGCCGCGATCGATTTTCGATCGGTTTTTCGCCTTCGCGCCCAATCGCGATACCTTGGGCGGAACAGCCTATTTAATTGTAGAAAATTCCGCCGACTCATCCCAAAATTCCAGCACAGCCAAAAATTTGCTGGTCGATGCGCCCGCCTGGAATGAAGAAACGCAAGATTTCTTAAAGCAGCAGGGCGGCGTTCAGCGTTTATTTCTGACGCATCGCGGCGGACATGGCAAGGCGAGAGAGATTCAGAAAACTTTTGGCTGTGAAATTGTCGTGCAAGAGCAGGAAGCATATTTGCTGCCCAATCTGGAGGTCACGACGTTTGAGCGCGAGGTCGAGTTGAGCAGTTCTGCCCGCGCCGTTTGGACACCCGGACATTCTCCCGGTTCCGCCTGTTTGCACTGGAATGATCAGGGCGGCATTCTGTTTACGGGACGGCATCTTTTACCGACGGCACAGGGCGATCCCGCACCGCTGCGTACCGCAAAAACCTTTCACTGGCCGCGCCAAATTCAAAGTACGCGCCGCCTTCTGGAAGCATTTTCGCCTAAATCGCTGGCGTTCATCTGTCCGGGGGCAAGCAGCGGCTATTTGCGCGGGAAGGGCGCGATCGATCAGGCATACGATCGACTGCTGCAACTCGACCTTGATGCCCTCCAGCAAACAAAAGTTCTGATATAGCTCGATAATAAAATTTGTTGATTTTTTCGCCCTTCATGTCAGTTGTTCCCCCCATTCCCGTCGATCGAATTCGCTATAACGAGCAGGGCTTGGTTCCCGCGATCGTTCAGGACTATCTGGACGGCACGGTGTTGATGCTGGCCTGGATGAATCACGAATCGCTGCAAAAAACGATCGACACGGGCGAAACCTGGTTCTGGAGTCGATCGCGATCGGAGTTTTGGCACAAAGGCGAAACTTCTGGGCATCTCCAGCAGATTAAATCCATGCGCTACGACTGCGACAGCGATGCGCTGCTGATTGGTGTCGAGCAGATTGGCGATATTGCCTGTCACACTGGAGAGCGAAGCTGCTTCCATCAGGTGGAAGGGGCGATCGCTGCGCCCCCAGCCGATACGCTTTCGCAGGTGTTTGACGTAATTTGCGATCGCCGCGATCATCCGAATCCTGACTCTTACACCTGCAAACTGCTGGCAGGCGGCGACAACAAAATTCTTAAAAAAATTGGCGAAGAAGCCGCTGAAGTCGTGATGGCCTGCAAAGATGACGATGCGGATGCGATCGCCGGAGAAGCGGCAGACTTGTTCTATCACACGCTCGTCGCTCTAGCGCATCACAACGTCGATTTGCGATCGGTCTACCGCAAATTGCAGGAACGCCGTCGCTGACGGTACGGGCGCGGTCGCTCACCATGCCGTGCTAAAACAAGGGTAATTGCGTGAAGGACGATGGGTTATGACAGCCGCAACGCACGATCGCAGCCCTCGCGTTTTGCTGATCGAAACAGACGAAACTTTGGCGCAGCACGTCAGCTTTGACCTGCAAGAATCCGGCTATGAAACCGCGATCGCGCATGACACTTCGACCGGGATGCACCAGGTAGAAGAATTTCAGCCGTCTTTGATCGTGATCGATCGCCTCTTGGCCGGAGAGTCGGGGCTGTCGCTGTGTCACCAGTTGCGATCGCAGGGTCGTCCGGATGCCGTGCTGCTGATGATGGCGCGAGACGGCGTGGACGATCGCGCCGCCGCCCTGGAAGCGGGAGCGGACGATTATTTTCTCAAGCCGTATCGCAGCGAAGAATTTCTCAAGCTCGTCAAGCTGTACTTGCAGCCGGATAAAGTGGGATCAGAGCAGTTGCGCTTTGGCGATCTATCCCTCGATTTGGCGACGCGGCGGGCGTTTCGGCACGAGCGGGCGATCGATCTGACGATGAAAGAATTTGACCTGCTCAAATATCTGATGGAGCATCCGCGTGGAGTTTTGACTCGCGAACAAATTCTCGAAAACGTCTGGGGCTATGACTTCATGGGCGAATCGAACGTGATCGAAGTCTACATTCGCTATCTGCGTCTGAAAATCGAAGATGAAGGCGAAAAGCGCCTGATTCAAACGGTGCGCGGCGTTGGCTACGTGTTACGCGAATCGTAAGGCTGTTGCGCGAATCGTAGGGCACTTGCGAGCGGCGATCGCGTCAAGCAACGCACATTCTTTTAGTTGGGAACGATGAACCGCAAGTCTATTAGAATCCTCGGCCTGAGTTTGGCGATCGCGCTGTTGGGCTGCACCCCCACACCCTCGGTCAGTGCGCCGCCAGAGGTGGATGAAGCGATCGTGGCGCAGGCGATCGACAGGCCGCAGTCCCTACCCTTGACGGTGCAGTTTGAGGCAAACGGTCGAACGATTCGGCTGGAAGAAGCCCGGACGCCTCGCCAGCGCGAGATTGGCTTGATGTTTCGTCGCCGCTTGGGAGCCAATCGCGGCATGTTGTTCACGTTCGACTCAGTGCAACCGCTGCGCTTTTGGATGCGAAATACGCTGATCCCGCTTGATATGGTGTTTTTGCGGAACGGCGTGATTCAGGGAATTGTCCGAAGTGCGCCACCCTGCACGACGCCGACCTGTCCAACCTATGGCCCCGATGCACCAAGCAATCAGGTGATCGAACTACGGGGCGGACGGGCGGCACAGCTTCGATTGCGCGTTGGACAGCGACTTGAAATTCGATCGATCGAGTAGCGATCGATTTCGCGCAAATTCCGCGAAAAATCTTGATATCAAACTTTGACCGTTGCCTGCTACGATATCCGCTTTAGAAAGCGATTCGCGTGGGCGATTTTTTGCAAGATTTTTGTAAAAAGTTCATGAAATTGCTGAGCATCTACGGGTAATCTTTATCGTGGTTAGTGAATAATAAATTACTTGCTCAGCCGGAGTCAGCGGAGTTGTAAAAGCTTAGCAGCTTGCAGTTCGCGGGTTTTTTCTGAAATGAGACTCGGCTCACTCGGTCAAACACTTAGTCAAAAAAGTAGCTAAAAAAGCATCAGGGAGGTGATTTCAATGACGCCAGCAACTTATTCGCGCTTTATTCGGTTTTGCGAGAAGATTTGGCGATTTCGGATTCGTCGATCGCAATCGCCCAGCGCAAAGAACAAGATCCTGGCCTGCTGCCGATGATCTTGTGGCAGTACGGCCTGGTGACGATCGACCAGCTTGACAAGATTTTTGACTGGCTCGAATCAGCGTAGGGGCGATTGGCGTTTAGGATGAATCGGCCCCCCAGATTTTTAAGAATTGATCGCTTGTACAGCAGCAGCAATGCC
>JAAUTJ010000149.1 GCA_012031475.1 Leptolyngbyaceae cyanobacterium SM1_3_5
GCTGCCGCCGATTTGCGTACTTTGACCGTCCACGCCGATCGAACCAAAAATCGGGGCGATCGCTTCGCCCGTCAGCGTTGGAGCCGCGATCGCCCCCTAGAATCGTGCTGTTGGCATCGCCGCTCGGTGCAGATGACTGAAAGCGGCGCTGCACTTCTTGCACGGCAGCGTAGATGTCGAGGCGCGGATAGTTGACCTGCGTGTTGATCACGTTGTCGTCTTCGTCGTCGCCATCAAAGATCGAGTCTGCGGTCGATCGCAAAATCTCGACCACTTCAGCCGGAGTCAACAGCCGCCCGCCAAACTGCTGCGCGGCTTCTTGCAGCAGGGCAACCGCGCCCGCCACGATCGGCGCGGCCATGCTGGTTCCGGCATAGTCTGCGATGTCCTCGTCATCTGGGTTGGCATCGACCGGAATCGTACTACGGATCATGGCTCCGGGCGCAAACAGCGTGTTGTTTGCCACAAGCCGCTGGCTAAAGCTAACGAGGCGATCGGCTCCGGTTGTGAAATCAATTGAGATTGCGCCTGACGGTCCCGACCAATAGTCGCGCTCGATGCCATCTTTCCAGACCGCGCCGACCGAAATCGTACTGGAGATCGCTGGCGTACTCACATTTTGATATTCATTATTTTTGTAAGAATTTCCTGCTGCTGAAACGACTGTGACTCCGGCAGCTTCAAGGCGGCGAATATCATCTGAAAGAATATCGCCTGCCACTTCTGAGGGTGACTGGTAGTGGCCGCGTGTTTCACCCAGCGACATGTTCACGGCTACGATGTTGTAGCGCTGGCGGTTGGCAAGCACCCATTCGAGCGCGTCCTCAACGGTTGTAAAGTTCGTCGAGCCTGATGGTTCAAATACCTGGAGGCCAATCAGCCGCACATCTGGCGCAACTCCGATGTCGCCGTTGCGAGCGCCGACTGTGCCTGCGACATGCGTTCCGTGACTGTTGCGATCGATCGGGTTGTCGCCGCCAAAGACGAAATCCACGCCTGCAATATAGTTCGGCTGCAAGAGCGGATGAGTGCGATCGAGTCCGGTATCAATCACCGCAACGCTCATGCCGCTGCCGTCAATTCCGGCAAAGCGCGAATCGCTCCGCAGTTGCGTCAAGCCAATCAGATCAAAAGCTGCATTTGACATGGATTTGAAGTTCCTTAAGCACCGAGATTTTGAATCGATCGAGGTCGTAATTTTGGCGATCGAACTTAGCTTTACTGAAGCACGAGGCGATCGCAAGGCTGAAAATTGCCAGATTGTTTGCAGGTTTCTGAAATGATACTTTCGCTAAGCTGGAATCAGAGGTTGACTACAACACTATGACTCCAAAATTTGCCGATGCGATCGCGTGGCAGCAAGCCGAAATCTTGATGCAGCCTGTGTTTATTCGCGTCATCGACAATTTGCGTAAGCAGCTTGAACAAACAGATTGGAAGGGAACTTATCACGACACACAAGCTTGGCCGGACAATGTTCCCGAAAAGGTTAAAGCGCAAGTGCTGGATTTGCATCAGCAGTTGATCCGCGCTGCCGACGATCACGAAATTGCCGACATCGAACATGAACTGGCGCAACTGCCGCGCTTTCAACCCGGATATGAGCTTTGGTTAGAACGCCCCGATCCCGTTCCGCAAGCAAGTGAGAGCCAAATTAAACTCGATTTGTGGCAGCTATGCTATCAGGTTTGCTTCCGCGACTATCAGCCTGAAACGCCCGATGATTTAATTATTGTGGACACGGGTTTACTAGACGAAGACGGCCAAGTGGATTGGTTTCAACTCGACCAAAAAGCGAAGCATCTCATTGAACAAACCTTTCGTCAGCTACCGCAGTGATCCAGCTTGCTCATATTATTAACCCCGTCATTGTTCCACCCAGTTCTGACCTCTACATTGCTCAGCCAATCACGTTTGAAACGATGCGAATTGCGCGGGCGTTTGCTGCCGATCGCGCATCGGTTTCGCTGTTTTCCGCACAGTATCTCGAAGACCGATCGATCGTCCCCGATGATTTTCAGCAAACGCCAAATCTCGATCGATCGGTTCAAGATCTCGGCCTGTTTCAGAAACCCAGAAAGCTGCCGCTAATTGTCGATATTCTCGATCGCCTGTATGCGGCAACGGAAGCCGACTATCTAATCTATACCAACGTCGATATTGCTTTGATGCCAAGTTTTTATCTGGCCGTTCAGGGAGCGATCGAACAGGGCTACGACGCCCTCGCAATCAATCGCCGCACCATTTCAAAAACTTACTCAAGCCTATCAGAAATTCCTTTGATGTTTGCCGAGGTTGGCACACCGCAGGGTGGACATGACTGCTTTGTGTTTCGACGCGATGTTTATCCGAAGTACCGATTGGGAAATACCTGCATTGGAGCCGCCAAAATTGGAAAAGTCATGCTCCTCAATTTGATGATTCACGGTCAAAAATTCTTTGAGTTTCGCGACTGGCACACCACGTTTTCGATTTGGGGAACGATCGCGCTGGAAAGTACCAGAGCTACAAGACTATTTCGACCACAACGAAAGGCGAACTAATCCGCGTTTTTCATCACTATTGCCGGACTGAAACACTAATCGATCATCCGCAGATGCAGAAATTGATCGATCGATATTCTCCAGCAAACTTGCCCAACTGAGATAGGCTTGTCAACACTTTTACCTTAGACCTCTTGCACAAATACTAAAACGCCCCCTAGATCCCCCATGAATGGGGGACTTCGAGGCTCAATTTTGACAATTTCAAGGAGCAAAATTCGATTCATGCAAGAAGTCTCTTGTTTGGAGATAACTAAAAAAGTGAGAGGCAATCGCCCCTCACTTTCTCAAAAATTAGCTGAAACTCGATCGCTATTGTGCTGATTCTGTGGAGGGTGTGAACTCAAGGGAAACGCCGTTCATGCAGTAGCGATCGCCTGTCGGGGGCGGGGCCATCTTTGAAGACGTGGCCGAGGTGTCCGCCGCAGCGCCGACAGTGGACTTCAATTCGGGTCATGAACAGCGATCGATCGACAGTGGTTTCGATCGCGCCTTCGATCGGAGCATAAAAGCTCGGCCAACCTGTGCGACTGTTAAACTTGGTTTCTGACGTAAATAGCGGCGTTCCACAGCCTGCACAGACATAGGTTCCCGTCTCGTAATTCTTATCAAGCGGGCTAGTTCCAGCGCGTTCTGTGCCGTGTTTACGCAACACCTGAAACTGCTCTGGCGTCAAAATTTCGCGCCATTCTGCGTCGGTTTTGACGACTTCAAACTGTTCGTTCTTGGAGGTTGTCATTCGTGTTCTCTCACGCTTTGCCGATCTCAATTATACCGATTTGCTTCGATCGGCTGGGGTGTTGAAATTGCGGCTTGATCGGCGGCTATTTTATAGAATGTGGGAAATCCGTTCGATCGCTTGGGAGATTTCACCCGATGGTCATGCAAGTCCAGCAGCGCTACTACTCACCCGAAGAGTATTTGGCGCTAGAAGTCAACGCCGAAGAGCGACACATTTACATTGATGGTGAGATTATTGAAACGCCAGGTGGAACTCCAAATCACAACAAGATTGCAGGAAACCTCAGTGCTGCGCTGAATTTTGCACTGAAGCGGCAACCTTACCAGGTGTTTGCCGTAAATCAGCGGCTTTGGGTTCCAGACTTGCGAAGCTTCACCTATCCGGACGTGATGGTGATTGCCCAGCCGATCGAATTCATGGAAGGGCGAAAAGACACGTTGACCAATCCGCTGATCGTTGCAGAGATCTTGTCCAATTCAACCGAAGGATACGATCGCGGCCAGAAATTCGCGGCCTGTCGATCGATTTCCAGCCTTCAAGAATATGTGCTGATCGATCAGTACGCAATGCACGTCGAACACTACGCAAAAGCTGATGATCGAAAGTGGATTTTTTGTGAATATGAGGGCGAGGATTCAGTCTTAACGCTGGCTTCTGTCCTGTTCCAAATTTCACTCGCTGACCTGTATGACAAAGTGGACTTCAGCAGTGAAGAACCGCGAGCGATTGATGAACCTCCAGCAGACGAAGATTAAGTCGATCGAGCCAATTAATCTTTTCAACCTGCGATCGCCTGTGCCGACTCGATCGAATTCCGCCAACCGCCCCGCTTTCTCGATACAGTAGATCTGCTGATTCGATCGCCTTGCTCATGAGTGGTTCTGTGAATGATCAATCTGTTAACGATCAAGACGATTTGGTTCCTCGTAATGCAGGAGAAGCAGAACCGCCTTTAGAAATTCCGCATGTAACAACGGCAACGCCGCCGCTCAGCCTGGTAGAAACAGCGTTTTTAGCGAGTACGGCGAGTCTGCTGTGGATGGTGAGCTACTATCTCAGCGTTGGCCCCTGGATGCGAATTGTGTTTCCCACGCCGATCGCGCTGATCTACCTGCGCTGGGGACAGCGAGCCGCGTGGATGTGTACGATCGTGACGACGCTGCTGTTGAGTGTGCTGACGGGGCCGTATTTGAGCCTGCTGTTTTTGATTCCCTATGGTCTGATCGGGGTGCAGCTTGGGGCGATGTGGCGCAAAGGCTCGCCTTGGTTTCCCTCGATCGCAACGGGCACATTGATTTCGACCTTCGGCTTTTTCCTGCGCGTCTGGATTCTGTCGAGCTTCCTGGGTGAAGATCTTTGGCTCTACATCACCAACCGGATCACGGATTTGATTGAGTGGGCGACGACGCGCTGGTGGACTGGGGAATTTTGGGCATCGGCATGTTAGGCCAGCCGGATTTGACGATCGTGCAGATCGTCACAGTGGCGACGATTTTGCTCAGCGATTTTGTTTATTTGTTTACCGTGCATCTGGCGGCTTGGCTGCTGCTGGAACGGGTCGGCAATCCGATTCCCGACCCGCCGCGCTGGGTGCAGGTGTTGATGGAGGATGCCTGAGCGGTGATCGGCATTTATTCGCAGCCGCAGCTTTGTCAAGCGTGGATCGATCGCTACCGTCGAGCAAAACCTAACTTTGCCTGCATCCTCGGCTTCACGGATACAGGCTTGATCCCCAACATTTCCGCAGCCGGAGCCACACCGCACGATCGCCAGTTCACCGCCTTGGCCGATGCCGAATTTCTGGTCAACGGCGTTCAACCCCGTCCGCGCTATCGGTTGCCGCCGCTGACGGCGGGCGCATCTCCGACGCTGATTTCACGATCGATCGTCCAGGCGCAAGCGATCCCCGTGCAGATTTTCAACGCCGGATTGCACCTTGCGCCGTCTGTTCCCTGCGTCGATTTGGGCGGCAAGGCGGCGAACTGCGTCTCAACCGGAAAGGCGATCGATCTGGCAACGGTCGAACATTTGTGGCAGCAGGGCTTGCGCTGGGGTGAAGCGATCGCCGCGCAAACCGACTATTTAATCTTGGGCGAATGCGTCGTCGGTGGCACAACCACCGCGCTGGCCGTTCTGACAGGGCTAGGCTGGAATGCAGCCGGAAAAGTCAACAGCAGCCATTCGCACTGCAATCACGCGCAAAAGTGGGAAATCGTGCAGGCGGGATTGCGAGAGTTGCCAGCCGCGAGCGATCCGCTGCAAGTCGTCGCGGCAGTGGGCGATCCGATGCAGATCGTGGCGGCGGGCATGGCGATCGCCGCGAGTCGATCGATCGGCGTCTTGCTGGCAGGTGGAACGCAAATGCTGGCGGTTTACGCGCTGATCGAGGCGATTGCAGAAAGTCGATCGGTGGCGTGGCGGCGCGATCGAATCGTGGTCGGCACAACGCGCTGGGTCGTGGAAGATCCCACAGGCGACACGGTGGGACTGGCAAAACTGCTGGACGCGCCGCTGATGGCAACCAAACTGGGCTTTGCCGATTCCCAGTTTGCCCAGCTTCGCGCCTACGAACAGGGCTTTGTCAAAGAAGGCGTCGGCGCGGGCGGTATGGCGATCGCAGCCCATCTCTATCAAGGCTGGCAGCAGGCCGAACTGCTCCGAGCGATCGAGGCGCTGGCGGCAGATTATGCCCGACAAGACTGAGGCGAACTAATGGATACGCTGGGCGAGCAGTTGCTCTTCCAAGGCGGCAATCCGATTGTAGGCAGCGGTAAGCTGAGCGGTGAGCCGCTGAATTTGAATTTCTGGAGAGATGCCGCGATCGCCGCTTTGCATATCCGATTCGTGATAGTCCGAATCCATCAGGACATCTTTGTGGCTGAGGGCGGCATCCACGCCAAAGCCCGTGCTGCCATAGCGACGCGAAATGTTCGCCGTTCCATAATCGCTGGCGCTGGCGTTGGTGCGAACTTCGGAGAGGACTTCGACCGTTTTGTCGTTAAGCTGATCGATCGATCGTTGGAGTGCGTCAACCCTGGTATTGAGTGAAGCGACTTGATTTTGAAGGGAATCCATTTGACGCCTTTGGCCTTGAGAAAATTAACTCTTTATATCCTAAATAACTTCATCGGAAATGATCGCGAATTCCTGAATCATTTAACGATTTCCATTGTGTAAGAATTGTTACAGCCTCTCAGGTTTGCTACGTCGTGATTTTGCAGGAAAATCAATCCACTAGCTTGGGTTAAAGGCCAGTAAAGTCAAGGCTTTTCGGTAATTTTTTGACCGCTCGACTGTGAAGCGAAAACCTGCAATTTGCACAGCGAGAGCCACCTGGATAACCTCCAGATTTTGCAGCGGATAATTCGCTCAGTCAGCAAAAACTGATGCAATTTTGTGTATTTTCACTCAATCAATATGTGAGCGATCGGCTCAGATCTTGATCCCCAAATTCGGGTGCGCTCAAAGCCAATGATTTGCAGTTTCTTTTAGTAGAAACCTATTGCAAGTAAAGCCAGCATTGAAAATCATCTATCCGTCTTGACCGCACTCAGCCCACAAAAAAGCTGTCAGAATGGGTAAGCGGCACGTTCATTCGGATTTTCGCGATGCTCAGCTTTCAAGATTTTTTGCGCCTGCGCGGGATTGTGGCGCACCGATCGCACCTATCACTCAATTCGATCGGGCGAACTCGAACGGTCATACACCGAATTTCGCGCCGACACGCTAGCTGAACTGGAAAACAGCGGATTTTGCAGGCAGGCAACTTCTCCGGCATCAAGCTAGACCTAGCCGCCTTGGAGCAGGAAAACGCCTGTCCCGGCTTTGCGATCGCCTTTGACACCCAATCGGAAACGGGCGAACAAGTCTCGATGAAGTTGAACGCTTTGTTTGTGCCCGATCGCTACGTCGATCGTGCTGCCGAATTCGAGCCGCAGCCCCAGCCCGCCGCCGCTGAAGTAGCCGATGCGGACGCGATCGCCGGATTTTACCTGCGCGATGAAGGCTACTCAGAATCGGGCGCGATTGCCGGACGCTTCACCTACCAGCCGATTCGCCAAACGCTCGAAATGACCACGTACTACCAGCGATCGGTCGCGGTTGACCAGATGCGCTTGGTGTCGCCGGATTTGCGGCTGCGAACGATCGTCACCTACCAGCGTCCGCCCGCAGGCAGTCCGCCCAGCGTCATCACCCTGATTGGCTTTGGCGTCGAGAAAAAGTCATGATGAACCGTCGATCGCTGCTGCTGGGAATGGGAAGCGTCTCGATCGCCGCGCTGCTGTCGAGTTGCGATCGGCCAACCGATTCCACCTTGCGCGTCCAGTTGCTCAAAGATTCACTGCCGCCCCAGCTTTTGGGCAAGTTTCAGCAGCAGGTCAACGCCAAAATCGCCGTCAATTCCAAAGCGCAAATCGCTGACCTCTTCAAGCTGCTGCAAACCGCCCAACAGCCGCAGGGCCGTGGCCTGCTTGGTCGATCGCCTGGCGCTGCGGATTTGGTCAGCTTGGGCGATAGCTGGCTGGATGCGGCGATCGCCCAAAATCTGATTCAGCCGCTTGACCTGCAAGACTCCGACGCATGGCAAAGCCTGCCGCAGCGGTGGCGCGATCTGGTGCAGCGCAACAGCCAAATTTGGGCGGCTCCCTACCGCTGGGGGACGCTGATGATCGTCTATCGGCGCGATGCGTTCGATCGCCTCGACTGGAAGATCGAAGACTGGGCGGATCTGTGGCGATCGCCTTTGCAAGGCAAACTTGGCCTGATCGACAGTCCGCGAGTCGCGATCGGGGCAACGTTGAAAAAGCTAGGACAGTCGTTTAATTCAGAAAATCTGAGCAGCGTTCCGAATCTGGAAGCAGAACTGCGATCGCTGCATCAGCAAGCGAGGTTCTACAGTTCCGAGGCATATTTGCAGCCGCTATTGCTGGGTCAAATTTGGGCGGCGATCGGCTGGTCGTTTGAGATTTTGCCGATTTTGGAGCGCAACTACAAGCTGGGCGCGGTGATTCCGCCATCGGGGACGCTGCTGAATGCGGATCTGTGGGTGCGTCCCCAAGCGCGATCGCCCCATGAATCCGCTGTTGAACCCACTGATCGAATTTTGCTGGCAGCCCGACATTGCAACGGCGATTTCGCTGCTCAGCGATGCCGCCTCTCCGATGCTGGAGGGCGATCGCGCCAATCTGCCGGAAGCGTTACGCGATGACGGGCTGAAGCTTCCCTCCAAGGCGGTGATCGATCGCAGCGAGTTTTTGCAGCCCTTGCCGAAAGCTACGGTAGACCAATACCGCCGCCTGTGGGAAACGGTGAGAGCGTAGAGCCGCCCTGCAAGCCGCTTGGTCCAGAAGAATCGAGGAAAACGTTGCAGGTGCCGCCCGCTGGGTCAGGGCAAATGTAAGCAGCCAACAGTTCTTGCTGGCGATTGAAAACGCGGGTGCTGTAGCCAAAATCCTGCGCCGCCACGCCAAACTGATTCAAAAATCTGTAGCGCTCCAGGTAGGTATAGCTGCTCCAAATTTGCTGATTGACGATCAAATCAACGCGCGGCGGCGTACCATCCAAACCAGAATTCGCGACCCAAGTGGCAAGCAGCTTGGCACCAAACTGTTCTTGCGTCCACCACAAACTCGGCTGCGTCAGACCATCGGGCGCAG
>JAAUTJ010000150.1 GCA_012031475.1 Leptolyngbyaceae cyanobacterium SM1_3_5
CCGCTGATCGAGGTCGATCGCAACGTTTGCAGGCAAACGGCAACCGAATGAAGTTATAGCCCTGCTGTTTGCATTTGCGCCAGCATTTCCTTGTAGTCGCGCAGCCAAAGTCCGTGCGGCACGTTCAAATCCGTTTCCATGCCAAACCAGTTGACGCCCTGCAACAGAACAGGACGGCGATTTGCGTCAATGATGTCGGCGTTTTGGGTCGAGAGCGGCAGCGGCACTGAAACGGCAGATCCAGCCATTGTCAGGTCCGATCGCCAAGCAAATCCAAGAATGAGGGCAAACGTAACGACACCGATCGACACTTGACGCTGCCAGCGCGTCAGCCGACGCTGCCAAATGGAAATGAACTTACTTTGAGCAATTGATGACATCGTTGCGATCGTCCATGTTGGGTTAACTCACGTAAGCAGTAATTGCTGATTGCAAATCACAGTTGAAGTCTTGCAACTTCACAGCGTTGCAGTTGAGATGAGAAATAGCTTGGTAAATGCAAGCAGTCTTCATTCGATCGACCATCCTTTAAATCTTTCATAGACAGTTCGAGATGAAGTTTTGTTAAAGTCGTCATGAAGAGGTAATGAAGTTTACCAGGCTCATCTTCTGATCATGTCTCCGTAATACCGAAATCGATCGCCGTTTTGATGGACGCTTGACAGCTTCAAAAGTGCCTGATAATCTATTTCTTTAGATAGAGAAATAAACTGCACATCTCTATAATGACCTCACAGAGCGGTTTTGCAGCATTACTCTCTTTGTAAACTCGAACGATCAAAAACTTTATATCTTCTTCAAGCTAAATCTTGGGTCTTCATCGAATCCATACGGTAAATCACTGAAGAGGAGATTAATTTAGGTACAGGAAGTAAATCCACTGATGACTTCAGTAGATTTCACCAGATGCTCGATCACGCAAGGCTCCCTAACAAAACCGTCCATTCGCGATCGACCATTTACTTCATCTACCCTTGCAGAATTTCCTTGTCGTTCTTGAGTAAGAGAAGCATTATGAGTCTTTCCCGTTGCTTGCTTTCGTCCGCCGTCCTAGCTGGAACTGTTTTTTGCGGCATGACCCTTCCGCTGGCTGCATTTGGCTCCAAGCCGATGACGATTCAGCTTGAGGAAAAGCCCGTGTTTGTTGGGCAGGTTGAAGAGTTTGCGGCTCCTTATATCGGTTTTGCCACCGCCATTAGCTTGGCCGCTGGTGCTGCAAGCCTTGCAACTTCTGGCTGGAAACAGTCTTCGCGCAAGCTCAACCAAACCGAAACGCAAATGTCCACGCTCAAGCAGCAGTTGAACGAAAAAGAAGCGCTGATTGAAGACATCAAGTTTTCTCAGCAGCGCCTCAGCACCTCCGGTTTGGAACTGTTCTTGCAAGAAGATGAATCGCCGCTGCCCGCCGTGCTGCCCATGAGCCAGCCGATCGCCGCGCCCGTTGCAGACTCACCTCGCGACGCTGCTCCCTACATGGTGATTCATGCAGACGAGCCTCAGCAAATGGCGAGCGCTGGTCTGCTCACGCTCAACGCTGAACCGCAGTCGATCGAATCCACTCCTGTCGTGAAGCAGCCCGCCATGAATCCGATGCAGATGCAGGCCATGAGTTCGCTTGCTTCTGCTCAGGCATTTGCAGGCTTTGCCCGCCCGACCCAACCTGCAACACCTGAAGCTCAGCCAGAAGACACGGTTCAGCTTCAAGAACTGATGGCGCATCTCAAGCAGGTGATGGCGCAAGTCGAGCGGATGCAGGTCGAGTCGAATCCGTCTGCCCGTTCCAACAGCACTGCTTGGCAACAGCAGCGCCTTGCCTCTTAGTGACGGTTCACTGTAGCCGTTGGTCAGGGCGAAGTGGAGCATCCGTTTTGCTCCAGGGTTGGTCTCGATCGCTCGTCGGCTCAACGGGTTTACCGCTGGTGCGCGGAGCAGCCGCAGGAGTTGGCTCAGGTGGAGCAGTGCGACCGCTAGGTAACGCCACGTTCACCTGTCTGCTCGCTTCAAGATACAGTTCGCCGTCGGTTGTAAACCGCACCAGCGATGCTTGTGTGGCATCGTCTTCCGCTTCTACTTGATCTCGAAACCCTGCTGGCTGATTGGCCGGATCAAGCGTGGCAAGAAAGGTCACGGTTGCTGCCGGATCAGCAGGAGTAGACAGTCCGCTGATTTGCCAGCTTTCCTGAAAGCGGCCATCGGGAGCAGGTTGCCACAGATTTAAGTCTGCTTGCCAAGTGCCTTGTTGAACAACGGCATACTGGCGATCGAGAATTGCGTAGATGGACGTTTCCGCTGGCTCAAAATCGCGAATCGCCGTTACTGTGATACGAGTTTCGTCAGGCAAACTCGTATTGCCCGTAACAACATATGCACCTGGTCTCCCAGTCGCTTGTGCCTGCCGAATCGAAAGTTCTACCGAAGCTGTGTTTGGGTTAATCGCCGTGCAGCTTGTGCAGAGGGCGATCGCGAGCAGCAACAAGAGCGAGGCAAACTGACGGTAGCATGATCGAAGATTTGTCTGCATAACAAAGCAATTGTGATAGGGTTTGATCACTGAAATGGCCGCGATCGATTTAGTCTAGCTGGATGATTCTAGCTTTAGCATCTCAGTATTCATCCCCTCATATTTAAATCAGGAAGATCATTTGGCGACCGTTGACGATCAGGGCGAAATCGTCTAGACAGGAAGCGGCGATTTACTGCGGCGAACCGAGTCAACGGATTGTTACGCAGAAAGCTTCTACCAAACGCGCCTGTATCGCATTGCACTTCATTCATCGAGTTCCATGATCGCGACGCCCTCTAGTTCCTGGATCAGGATAATTGCTGCTGCGGCAGCTACGAGTCCTGCTTTCGTCTGCTTAGCACTGATTGGTGCAGCCTCAGCCAATCCCACGATCGAACTGGATGCTCAATCCAGTGAGCCAGACGCAACGATTGCTGCTGAAGATGCGATCGAGCCGAACCCGGTCGAGTTGGATGCGAGTGTACCCAGTTCTGCTGTCAGTTCAACTACGCCGACTGCTGCTCCCACTGAGGCTCCTTTTGCGTTCACCCTGCCGACTGCTGCGGAGCCACAACCTGCACCGATCGCAGTGGCTCCCACCGCTGTAGCTCCCCAGAGTTTACCTGCCGCTGCGCCTGCCGCTGCCAATCCCAACGCCCAATTTCAGTTTCGATCGTCTGCGGCTCAGCCGTTTGTGACACCTGCAAGTGGATCGATCGGCGGGGGAACAGCCGTTGGTAGTGGAACAGCCGTTAGTGGGGGAACAGCCGTTGGTGGGGGAACAGCCGTTAGCCAAATGCTGCCCGTTCCCAATGCGCCGCTGCCCGTTCCCAATGTGCCTGCGGCGGGTGTGGCAATGCCGCTTCCACCTGCTCCCGTCGGACAGTTCGCTGCGCCGACGGCTTATCCGTATCCGGGTTCCTACCCGTATCCGACTGGAGCGATCGCCTATCCCTATGCACCCCCTGCTGCGGCTCCGATCGCCTATCCCTACGCGCCACCTGCTGCGGCTCCGGTTCCTTTGCCTATCCCTACGCGCCACCTGCTGCGGCTCCGGCTCAGTTTGCCTACCCGTATCCTTTACAAGCGGCTCCGATCGGTTATCCGCCACAGATGAGCTATCCGTCGCAGATGAGCTATCCGTCGCAGATGGCAACTCCGATCGCCTATCCCTATTCATATCCGTCTGCACCCGCCGTTTATCCCTATCCGATCGCTCCGACTCCAGCGATCGCCTTTCCAACCGCACCCGCTGCGTCACCTAGTTTTGCACAGCCGCCCAGTTTTGCACAGCCGATCGGTGGGCCAACCTTAACTGCGCCATTTGCTCAAGCGCCAGTCGCTTTACCCGCCCCGGTTGCGCCGTTTCCTCAGACACCCGTACCCTTTCCACAAGCTCCAGTTGCGCCCTTTCCGCAAGCTCCGACTGCGCCGTTTCCTCAGACAGCACCCTTTCCGCAAGCTCCAGGTGTTCCCCCTGCTCCAGTTCCAGTGGTTCAACAGCTGATCGCACCATCCACCCAGCCGTTTATTGCCCCATCCGCACAGCCGTTTATTGACAGTTCTGCTGTGACGCCGCCTTCAGTGAGACTGCAAGGCGTGTATTTGTTGCAGGGCGATGAATCTTCAGCACGGGCAAGGCTGACTGCGGTGTATCCGCTGACGCCGAATTTGCTGTTTGGCGGATCGCTCGATTTGACCGAGGGCGAAGCGTTTGCCGATTCGCAAACCGAAGGCTTGAGCCTAAATGAACTGTATCTGGCGGCTTCGCTGCCGGATTTGCCGAATCTGCGATTTGTGATTGGGCAGCTTGATCTCACGTCTTATTTCGATCGCAACAGCTTTGCCAAAGACGGAGCTAGCCAGTTTTTCAATCCGATTTTTCAAACCAATCCGGCCTTGAGCGCAGCGGCGATCGGGTCGCGTCCCAGTGTGCTGGTCAACTGGAGCTTGAACGACAATATTGAAGCTCGCGCCGCTGCCTTTTCATCGGCTCGCAGCATCAGCGACTTTCAGCTTGACGGCTTTGCAGGCGAACTGGGCTTGCGCTTTGGCAACGCGATTATTCGCGGCACCTACACATCAGGACGCGATGCAGGGTCAGACAGCGGCTTCAACCAGATTTTTGGCCTCGATCGCGGCGACGGACAGTTTGGCATTGACGAGAACGATCGCGAAGAATCTTACGGCGTGAATGCGGAAGTGTTTATTCCCGAATTGAGCCTCGGCCTGTTTGGTCGCTATGGACGCTATGACAATCGCGAACTGGACGAAGGCGGTGACACGTTCAGCGCCGGATTGACCTTCCTGGATGTGTTTAGCCGCAACGATCGCCTTGGCCTCGCTTACGGGCGGGCTTTGTCGAACGAGCAACTGCGCCGCGAGCAGGACGAACGCAGGCCGGATGTGCTGGAACTGTTCTATGATTTTCGCGCTTTGCCCAATTTGAACTTGGGCTTTAGCGTTCAGCAGCGCGACGAATTTTCGGAAACCATTTTGGGCGTCCGGGTTCGATCGGAATTTGATGTCACTCCGGGGAGATAGCCAAGATGAACAAATCTAGGCGTATTTGGAGCAGTTTAATGGGCTTGGCGCTGTTGGGAATGCCAACGATCGCGCTGCTGCCGCTGCCTGCGATCGCGCAAACCGTTCCCACCGCTGTTCGGCAAGCCTACACGCTGCTGGGTCAAGGATTGGTGAATCAGGCGATCGGCATTTTTGAGCAAGCCGTGCGGCAGTTTCCGCAGTCCACCGAGGCGCGGTTGGGCTTGGCGATCGCCTATCGTCGGGCTGGACGCGATGCCGATGCCTTTACTGCCTATCAGCAAGTGTTGGAAGTCGATCCAAACAATCGACTCGCTCTGTTAAGTATTGGTGTGCTGGGCGGGTTTCGCCCTGAATGGCAAAATCGCGGCATCGAAGCGCTGAACGTGCTGCTGCGGCAAGATGCCAACGATACCGAAGCACTGGCGCAGCGAGCCTTACTGTTGGGCTATCAGGGACGATTTGGCGAATCGATCGCGGACTATCAAATTGTTCTGCAAAGCAATCCCACGCCGGAAGCGATTTTGGGTGCCGCGCAAATCTATTCTTTTAGCGGCGATTTTGCCCAGTCGATCGCGCTGTTCGATCGCTATCGAGGAACGGGCGGACAGATTACCGGAGGCGCGGCGATCGCCTATGCCAACGCCCTGCGCGAAACGGGCAATGCCCCTCAAGCCGTGCGAGTCTTGGAAGCGCAACTGCGCCAGTCTCGCGAACTCAACAGTACGACGATTCAGCTTCGCGCCGCGCTTGCCACTGCCTACGCCGCCACCGGACAGCTTGATCAGG
Organism: Leptolyngbyaceae cyanobacterium SM1_3_5; assembly: GCA_012031475.1. Lineage (GTDB taxonomy): Bacteria > Cyanobacteriota > Cyanobacteriia > Elainellales > Elainellaceae > JAAUTJ01. The sequence continues at coordinate 5,837 of JAAUTJ010000150.1, forward strand.
CCAATCAAACGCTTGCACCCCTGGTAGGACGACAAGATTCTCGCCTGACCTTGGCGCGGGCACTGAACGAAATTGCAGATACGAGCGGCAATCTGGCTTATGCACAGCAGGCGATCGATCTGTACCGACAGGTGATTTCGCAAACGCCGAATTTGACGGTCGGCGTTGCCCGCGAAATTGCCGATGTCCTCAGCGGATATCCGCAAGAGCAAGCCTACGCGCTGGAAATCTATCGGCAACTGGCGCAGCAAAATCCGGGCGATCGCTCCCTTGCCATCCAGCAAATCGTCCTAGTCTCGGCAGCTTGGCCTGATCACTGAGGCGCAGCTACAGCTACAGCTACAGGCCAACCTGCAAACGCCGATTACTGATCAAAGTCAGTTGCGATCGATCGCTCAAGCCTTCAGCCGCCTCGATTCGCCCACGCCCGCCCTCCTGCCGCTCTACCAGGGATTGCTGGCATCTGGGGTGAACGAGCCGTTTTTGAACTTCCGGATCGCTCAAATTTTGATTGAGCAAAATGATTTCGCCGGAGCCAGAAATGCGCTGGCTGCCTATGCTGCAACGCCGCAAGGGACACAAGATCAATTCGCGAACATGCTCTTGCTGGCCGAGATCGATCGACGCGAAGGCAACCTGACCGCAAGTGCCCAGCGCTATCAAATGATTCTCGGCAGCAATCCGCCGGATGAAGGCGTGGTGAATGCCGCACTGCAAGGACTGGCCGGAATTTTGCAGGTGCAGGGCAGACTGCCGGAAGCGATCGCCCTCTACGACCAGATCATCGCTCGCAATCCGCAAGATGTCGCCAAGCAGCTTGGCCGCACCAGCCTCGCCCTGCAAGCGAATTTGATTACGCCCGCGCAGGCCGAAGCCGTACTCAGCGGCTGGCTGGCGAACCGTCCCGCCACCGACACGCCGCCCGAACTGATTAGCCTCGTCGCCGCCCTACCTGCCAATCCGCAGCTTGAAGGACTCTACGGCGCTCTGCTGGCCATTGAGCCAAATAACCTCGGACTGCAACTGCGGCAGGTGCAAGTTTTGGCGGCTCGCAATCCGGCTCAGGCGCGATCGCAGCTAGAGCAACTGATCGCCCGCGACCCGAACAATCTCGGTACGTATTTTGTGCAGGGGCAACTGGCGCAGCAGCTAGGCGATCTCGGTCAGGCCAGCGAAGTTTATGAAGCGATCTTGGCGCGATCGCCTAACAACACCGATGCACTTGCCGCGCTGGGTGGCATTCAGTTTCAGCAGCGACGCTTTGATGCCGCCGCGAATTCCTACGGTCAACTGCTCGCCCTGCAACCGCAAAATCCGATCGCCCGATCGTCCCTGATCAGCCTGACTGCGGCGCAAGGTCGCCCACTCGCCGCCCTCCAGCAGCTAGAGCAGCTACAGCTTCAGCAAGGCGGTGCCAACCCGGAAATCGATCGCCAGCAGCAGCAAATTGAAGAAAGTCTGTTGCAGCAGCGCGGTTTTCAGCCACCTTGGGAGCGATTCTAGCCGTGAACAAGCTTCTACCCCTGATGCGATCGCGAAGCGCTCCCAGAATGGTATCGCCACTTTTAACAGGCTGCATTCTGCTGTTGCTCACAGGCTGCGTCTTGGACGATCAACCGTCCGCGCCGCCTGTTTCGCCTCCGGTTGCCGCCAGTCCCACGCCCACGCCCACGCCTGCACCCGAACTGGTCGGGGACGATCTGGCACTGTTGCAGGAAAGCTGGCAGGCGTATCGCGCCCGCTTTGTGCAGGACGATGGCCGCGTGATCGATCGCGAGGCAGGCGATCGCACCACGTCCGAGGGGCAAGCCTACGCGATGCTCCGAGCCGTGATGATCAACGATCGCGACACGTTCGATCGCACCTTGGCCTGGGCAGAAGCAAACTTGCAGCGGCGGGATGCAAACGGACGGCGCAGCGATTCGCTCTGGTGCTGGAAGTGGGGCAAAAATGACGGTGGCAACTGGGGCGTAATCGACGGCAATTTCGCCAGCGATGCTGACCTGGACGCAATTACCGCCTTAATTTTCGCCGCCCGCCAGTGGAACGATCCGCAGTATCTCGAAGTCGCCCGCACCAAGCTGGCGGACTTGTGGGAACTGTCGGTTGCCCAGTCAAACGGCAAAAACTACTTTCTCCCCGGTCCCAAAATCGCCTTTCAGCCGCAGCCCACTGAACTGAAGCTGAATCCGTCTTACCTTGCTCCGTATGCCTTTCGCCTGTTCGCCCAAATCGATCCCGATCGCGACTGGCTCAGCTTGGTGGACAGCAGCTATGAAATCTTGAATGAGTCTGCGAGACTGTCTGCGATCGGTCTGCCGAGCGACTGGGTTGCCCTGGATACGACAGTGGGCAGCTATCAGCCGTTGACGCCGCCCAGCCCAATTCGCAGCATCTACGGCTTTGATGCCTATCGCGTTTGGTGGCGAGTGGCGCTGGACTCGGCCTGGTTTGACGAACCGCGAGCGAAAGCATTCCTGCAACAGCATTTACCACCGCTGAAATCAATGTTGCAGCAGCAGCAAAAAGTTCCTGCCCAAATTGATTTGCAGGGGCAGCCAATGGTCAACTATGACTCGACCTCGCAATATGCCATGCTCTACGCCGCCTTTGTGGAAATCGATCCGCAACTGGCCGAGCAGATTCGGCAAGACAAACTGTTGTCTACTTACCGCGATGGCTTTTGGGATAACGATGCCGCCTACTATTCGCAAAATCTCAGTTGGTTCGGCCTGTTTTTCCCGATCGACATTCCCACAAGCTGGCTTCAGCCTTGATTTTACCTAACCCGCACTATTCACCTTGAATCTATGCCCTCCCTGCGTCACTGGTTTTCTAAAAAGTCTCGAATTTGGCGGCGATCGATCATCGCCCTCTGCTGCCTCGTCGGAATCGGTCTGAGCTTGATCCCCACCGTTGCTACTGCCCAAGGCGTTCAGCAAGGCGAAGACCAGGTGATTCGGGAATTCTCGCTGCCCCGTCCGGCTGCGGAACCGCCCGTCGTTCGTCCGCCTGCTGCCCAGCCGCGCCGCCGCGAATCCAGTGGCGAAGCGGCTCCACGTCGATCGCGCCCTGCTCAGCCCGAAGCGGCTC
>JAAUTJ010000151.1 GCA_012031475.1 Leptolyngbyaceae cyanobacterium SM1_3_5
GGGCTGAAAACCCAGATCGTGCTGGCTCGCGAATGGCTCAAAGACGTGCAGATTCAGACCGAACAGATTGCCTATCTTGTCAATGAAGCGCTTCGCGGCGGCGTTCAGGGACATCGCGCTGAACTGTTTGCTGTGCGAATTGCCAAAGCCCATGCCGCGCTGGATGGCCGGACTGAAGTAAATGCGGACGATCTGCGGCGGGCGGTGGAGTTGGCGATCGTGCCGCGCTCTACGATCGTCCAGTCTCCCCCCGAAGACGCGCCCCAGCCACCACCGCCACCGCGCCGCCGCCACAGGATCAGCAGCCCGACGAAACCGAGGAAGACAAGGACGAAGAGGACGAAGACGATCAGCAGCAAGAACCGCCCAGCATTCCCGAAGAATTTGTTTTCGACCCGGAAGGCGTGATTCTCGATCCGACCGTCTTATTCTTTGCTCAGATGGCAAATCGGCAAGGCAAATCCGGCTCCAACAGCTTGATTTACTCGGAAGATCGAGGCCGCTACATCAAGCCGATGCTGCCCAAAGGTCAGGTGCGGCGGGTTGCAGTCGATGCGACTTTGCGGGCGGCGGCTCCCTACCAAAAAGCGCGACGGCTGCGCCAACCCGATCGCAATGTGATCGTGGAACAAACGGACATCCGCGCCAAACGGCTCGCTCGCAAAGCTGGATCGCTGATTATTTTTGTCGTCGATGCGTCCGGCTCAATGGCGCTGAACCGAATGCAGTCGGCCAAAGGTGCGGTTTTGCGATTGCTGACGGAAGCCTATCAAAATCGCGATCAGGTTGCTCTAATTCCGTTTCGCGGTGAGCAGGCCGAGGTTCTGTTGCCGCCGACGCGATCGATCGCGGCTGCCCGTCGTCGTTTGGAGCGAATGCCCTGCGGGGGCGGCTCTCCGCTCGCGCACGGACTAACGCAGGCGGTACGAGTTGGCGTAAACGCTCGTCAGTCGGGCGATGTCGGTCAGGTTGTGATCGTGGCAATTACGGATGGACGCGGGAATATTCCCTTGGCGCGATCGCTCGGTGAAACAATTCCCCCTGACGAGAAGCCCGACATCAAAGCGGAACTGCTCGACATCGCAGCCAAAGTGCGACTCAGCGGCATTCAGCTTTTGGTGATCGATACGGAAAACAAATTCGTTTCAACCGGATTCGCCAAAGAACTCGCCAAACACGCCGCAGGTAAGTACTATCACCTGCCGAAAGCGACCGATCAGGCGATCGCCGCCATGACGAAAGGCGCCGATCGCAGACTTGAAGCGCTAAACCCTTCAAAGTCCCCCACTCATGGGGAATTTTAGGGGGCTGTCCAATCTGTACTGCTAGGGATCGGTTTGCGCGGACTGCGGCTGAAGCATCGCCATCATCTGATCGAGTCCACGCTGGATGCGGCGCGTCACCGTCATCGGACTGACGCCAATGCGGGCAGCAGTTTCTTTGCGCGTCAATCCGCCGAAGAAGACAAATTCGATCGCGGCTCTAGTTTTGTCTTCAAGCTGGGAGAGGGCACGATGCAACTGCTGCGAATCTTCTTCTAGCCGCTGCAAGGCTTGGTAATGCGTGTCAGGCAAAATTTCACCCAGCGTTACGGTGGAGTCGATCGAATGGCTGACGGTGGCATCCAGGCTGAGGGGCGATCGATTCTTCATCGCGATTCTCAGTTCGCTCCATTCCTGCGGGGAAACGCCGATCGCCGCCGCGATTTCCGTATCCTGCGGCGGACGACCCAGCGTTTTCACCAGTTCGCCCCGTGCTTTTTCACTGGCTTTGTGAAGTTCTTGCCAGCGACGAGGCAATTTTACGGCACTGCTGCGATCGCGTAAGTAGTGCAAAATCTCGCCGCGAATATACGGAACAGCAAACGAACTAAAGGCGCATCCCTGAGCCGGATCAAAGCGCTCGATCGCCCGAATTAAGCCCAAGTAGCCAATTTGTTCGAGGTCTTCATACGGCTCCGCGCACTGGTAGCTAAGGCGATGAGCCAGCTTGCGGACTAGGCCTACATTTAGGCTGACCAATCGATTGCGAAGCTGGATGGACGGATTTCTCTGATATTCAATCAGCAGATCGAGAGAGTGCGAGCGAAGGGAATGGGGAGCCGTCATCTGAAGATACCTTGCGTCCAATGTGGCTTCATTGTCCGTATCTCTCTGGGTAGACACCATCGTTAATTCACGGGGATCTGGCTGGGCGATCGCCCAACGCCCCGTGTAACCACGCAATCCGCCTTTTGGTAGAGATGAAAGTCACGCGATCGCAGCTAGCAGATTCATCGATTCGTGCGTCAAAATAGGCTCAAGTTTAATTTGACCCAATTTTGGGAGAAACATTTGTGGCAAATACCAGCAATTTCCGCAGCGCCATTCGAGACGCGAAAACTCAGGCGCTAGTCGGACCCAATGTAATTACCAATGCGCTGCCTTTCTTGGGCGGTGGCTTGGTGCTGACCGCAGTGGGGACGTTTGGCGGTCTGAACGTTCTAGCAAGCAACCCACCGTTGTTTATGACAACCTTTTGGGTGGCGCTTATTTTGAATCTCGTGTTGTTCTTCGTCGCCAGCGGTGTGGCGCACAAAGGCAACAACAGCACTGCCCTGCCGCTGCTGGCAACCTACAGTCTGCTGACAGGTTACACGCTCAGCGGCTTGGTGTACGTCGCGCTGGGAACGTCCGGTGTGGGCATCGCGGGCATTGGCTTTGCGGCTTTGGGCTGCGGTGTGACGTTCGCGATCGCTCGGCAAATTGGCTCGAATCTGGGTGAGCAAGACGGCCTAGCCCTAACGCAAACCGTCAGCTTGGGCATGATCGCGCTGTTTGTCGTGATTCTGCTTCAGTTTGTTCTAAGCTTTTTTGGCATCTTTACACCGACTGCACTTGAAATTGGCATTTCCGCTCTGGGTGTTTTTCTGTTTGCCGGGGCTGCCGTTGTGGATTTCTTCATTCTGCCGCGCACTTACACTGACAAGCAGTATTTGCCCGCTGCGCTGTCGATGTATCTCACCTACGTGAATCTGTTTGTGTTTATCCTGCGGCTGCTGATTGCGTTGAATCGCGATTAGGTCGAATTCGCTTGAAATTAAAAAGGGGAGATCGCATGTGCGATCTCCCCTTTTCATTCAATTCAAGCTCAGCAGATTCTAGCCTTGCACAGTGATTTTACCGACCATGCCTGCGCCTCGGTGCGGAGCGCAATAGTAGGTGTAGTCGCCTGCGGGCACATCCGAGAAGGTGATGTCAAACGATTCGCCGGGAGAGAACATCAGTTGGTCGTGCGACAGGCGAGTTGCCAGCGCTTTGTCGCCACCCGGAATCGATTTGTCGTCAAAAACGACGTTGTGCGGAGGCAATTTGTTGTTGGTGAATTTAACCGTGTCGCCTTGCGCGATCGACAAGGTGGGCGGGTCAAACTTCAACATGCCATTGTCAGCGCCTAGCTTGACGGTGTAGGTTTCAGCCGAGGCTGGCGAAACGACCAGCAAAAAGCTGGTGACAAACACAACCACCGTACAAACAACTAGGCTTAAACCCCGTGTGACTAAAGCAGTCAATTTCATGTGTACCTCAAGGAGATTTAAGCGAATTTTGTTGCTTTATTCCGATCTTACCCTGGAAATATGACGATTTTGATACGCGAGTCAGGGAATTTCGACAGGCTGTCGTAGAAGCCGAACTTTTGCGATCGTAAAGTTATTCCTAGAACTTTGCTTCACCCCATCCAGGCGCTTTCTCAGCGGCTCGCAAAATGAACGCCGACAGGTTCTCCACTTCCGACTGCGACATCCAGCTTTCCGGCACTTGCCGACACCAAAAGGTTTCTTCGCTACCATCGTAGGTCATCGGCTGGCGCAAAAAGGCGACCAAGCTGCTGATCGTGTCGCGGGGCGGAGTGGCCTGTTTGAGCGCGTCGATCGCCAAAGTCACGGTCGGCTCTGGCAAGGTTGCGCCGCCGACATGACAGTTGAGGCAGCTATCTTCAAACAGCCGTTTACCTTCCGAAAAATCCTCGATCGTAAAAGTACGGGTTTGATCGGCATCGATCGCCAATTCCACTGGCTCCCGCGCATCAAGATAGCGGGAAACATACGGATCGATCGCGGCCTCAGCCCGTTGACAAACCGCTATCAGTAAAACGCCCAGCAGCACAGCACAGCGAAGCCCGATCGAGAAAAATGATCGCCACATATTGCACATCCGATTTAAACATGAGAAAGGGGCAGGCAATCGCAGCACTGCCCCCGCAACGGTTAGACAAACTAGCCGGATTTAGTAGTAGATTTTGCCACCGCCCCAGCGATCGCCCAGCACTTTCGGCTGAAGCAGAATGTGACCTGCGATGTTTTCGAGGTCGTCTTCGGTCAGGTTTCGCATTTTCGGGAAGATGTCAGTGCTTTGGGTACTGGGGTGCAGTTCCGCGATCGACTCTTGCCCGTCATAGGTGGTGGGGTTGTGCATGTAATCCACAAGCGCTTCGACAGTATCGCGACGAGGCGAGGCGAGCGCGAGGGCTTCGGGGTCAAGGCCGACGTTGGGGTCGGTTTTGGTGACGCCGCCAACGTGACATTGACCGCAGGCATAGTTAAACAGGCGCTTGCCCTCAGACACTTGTTCTTGGGTGAGTGTAAGGGTATCACCCCCTTCATTGAGGGAAATCGTGCGCGTTGCCGCATCAAGTTCAGCAGCGATCGCGCCGCTTACAAAAAGCTGCAAGGTCAGGCAAATCGTGACTACAGCAAGCCAAACAAACCGCTTCAGCATGGTTCTCCTTCAACACGTAGCTTTGTTTGCAGCAACTCAACTTCAGCAAAACTCAATCTTATGGATGGGTAACAGTCTGAGAATTGACTGATTGGGCATCGCCATTTCGTCAGGGATCGATCTGACCAAACCTAAATTGGTATTAAGAACGGGGCATAAAATTGAGTTGCTTCTTCCAATATCATGCCATCGTTTCGCTCTCTTTCCTCAGGCTGATGCGGCTAGAATCAATTGTGTTTAGCGCGATCGGCACAATTACTTATTGCAGTTTTGGATACATTAATGTGGTGCTTGGTGAAGAGGGAAGAAGGCTTTTTCTGCCTCGTCCGACCCGCTCTCCCACCGATCCCCGTAGAGACGCGACACCCCTAACCCCTAACCCCCACCTCGATCGGCAGCCAAACTTGCAGCCAAGCCCCGCCCGTCTCCGGGTGATTGTCAGCTGTAACGATGCCTGCGTGAGCTTCGATGATTTGCTGGACGATCGCCAAGCCCAAGCCGCTGCTGCTGCGGTGTTGCGGGGTGGGGCTGGGGTCGATCGCGGAGTCGGGCGATCGCGCTCTGGCTGGATCGGCGCGGTAGAAACGCTCGAAGACGTGGGGCAGGTCAGTTTCGGCAATGCCCAGTCCGCAGTCGATCACTTCAAGGTGGGCGCTGGTTTGGTGAGTGTCGCTGTCAATTTTGAGGTTGAGTTTGACCTGGATGGTTTGGCGGGGCGGGCTGTATTTGATGCTGTTGTCAAGCAGGTTGATCAGGACGCGAAACATCCGGGGTTCGTCGATCGCCAGCACGAGTTCACCGACACCGCCGTAGGCAAGCTGCAAATGCTTTTTGCGAGCGAGCGGTTCCAGGTTCAGCCAAGCGGCTTCAATCAGTTCGACCAGATTGACCTGCTTGAGGTTGAGGCGATGCGGCAAGCCTTGGTCAAGCTGGCTCAAATCGAGCAGGTCTTGGACGAGGTTGCCCAGACGAATCGTTTCGTTGACGAGGCGATCGATCCAGCCGCGCATTGATGGATGGACGCGGGTTTGCAGCGTTTCGGCGACAAGACGAATTGAGGTGAGCGGCGTTTTGAGTTCGTGGCGACATCGGATGCCCAGCGATCGCGCTGCTGCATCAGCGTGGCGGCTTCCAGGCGATTTTCGAGAAAAATTCCCACCTGCCCATCGGGGAGGGGAATGCCAAAGCCGCGCAGCGGATATTCGGCTTGGGGCTGGCTGGCATCGGGACTAACGGGAAAAAATGTCCAGTCGCGATCGCGCAGTTTTCGGTTTTGGTGCGGGTTTGTTCGGATCAGCTGATCGAGTTCATACGATCGCACCAGTTCCAGCAGCAGGCGCGGTGGCACATAACGCTCTTGGGGAATTTGCAAAATCTGCTGTGCCAGTTCGTTCGCCCACAGGAGGCGATTTTCGTCGTCTACCTGCAAATAGCCGATCGGTGCGGCTCCTAAGATCTGCCGATCGGTTGCGACTTGCTGCTCTAGCCGTTGTTGGATGCGCTGCTGGTCAAGGATCGCCAGCATCAATTGTGACTCGCTGGGCAAAGCAGATTCATGGGCGGTTGCTTGCAGCTTGCGAAGCAAAAATCGCATCTTGGCTTGCGATCGCCGCTGTTGCCAGCCGAGCAGCAGCAGCCCAAGCAGTAAGCCAAAGAAGAAGCATAGAATTTGCATTCGGCAGCGATCGCAGCATTTCCGTCATTTTAGTCTGGTGCGATAGCGATCGCCTCGGTCTGCCGAATCGTCTGCCAAATCGGTCAGCCAAATCGGTAGCCAAAGCCGCGCACGGTCATCAGATATTGGGGATGACTCGGATCGGCTTCGAGCTTTTCGCGCAGCCAGCGGATATGCACATCAACGGTTTTGCTGTCGCCCATGAAGTCCGGTCCCCAAACGCGCTCGATCAGTTGTTCGCGTGACCAAACGCGGCGCGGATGGCTCATGAACAATTCCAAAATCCGAAATTCTTTGGGCGAGAGGGCAATTTCTTCGCCCCGCACCGTGACGCGACATTCCTGCGGCGAAAGCTGAATGTCTTGATATTTCAGCGTTGAGTCGGCCTGCGGCGGCTGGCGGTGGCGATGGCGACGCAAAAGGGCACGGCAGCGGGCAATCAGTTCGCGCATTCCAAACGGCTTGGCGAGATAATCGTCTGCACCGACTTCTAGACCCACGACGCGATCGGTTTCGCTGCCTTTGGCGCTGAGCATGAGAATCGGGACGCCGCTTCCGGCATGGCGAATCAGTCGGCACAAATCCAGCCCGTTGACGTAGGGCAGCATCAAATCTAAAATGACAAGATCAAACGAGGCAAAATCGAGATGGCTGCTTTCGCCCGTTTTGCACACCAAATCCAAGGCGCTGCGGCCATCGTCGATCGGAACCACGTCATAGCCTTCTTCTGCCAAAGCCAAGGCGATCGTGTCGCGGATCAAGGCTTCATCTTCAACCAAAAGGACTCGCCCCAATTTGACATCGTTCTGAGTTCTCGAGGCTTCTAGCGTTAGCATAAAGTGCTGGGTTGAGGGTTGGGCAATCCTACTTAATCTTACCAATGAGAGTTGAATTTCCGCTGACTACTGCCGAAATCCTTTATCTTTTTGTCACATTCGCTACAGGCTGCGATCTTCGCTGAGCAAAGCGCGATCGCTTCCCGCCAAACCTTGCTACGATTTTGCGGTATTTTCAGCAGGCGATCGCATGGTTGAGCAAATTCTCAGGGTCTTAAACAACACGGTTTTCAAGCTGCGACCGGAACTGGCAGCAGAACTCCAGCCTGAAGAACTCTTTACGGTTCAGGCCGAAACAACCTACGAAATTGCCAACTATGCCTATGCAGGCGTAAATGGAGACTTCAACGGCCACATCAAATTCGCCCTGAAAAACACAACGATTCGCGGCCTCAACACCTGGTACGTTTATCGGCTTGATGCCCAAGTTGAGTTTGACGGCGAAGTCGTCTATCCGCGTGAAGACCAGGAAGCACTGCCGATTTTGCGAATCAACCAAGATACGCTGTTTAAGCGGCGTCCGATCGATTCTGACCAGCTTGCCGCTGCCGAAAAAGCCGAAGTCACCAGAGGCCAAAATTTTCGGCTCAATTCCTATGCCTATGCCGATGCTCAAGGCGATTTCAGCAATCACGTCAAGTTTGCCCTGCGGGATCAAAAAGATTTTATTCGCGGGCGCAACACCTGGTTTGCCTACGATCAGCATGTCTACATTGAGTTTGACGGCGAGATCGTCTATCCGCCCGAACCTGCCGACCTGCCGATTTTGCGAATCACGGAAAATACCGTCTTTAAGCGGCGTCCGATCGCTCAGTCCAGCCTGCCTGCCAACGAAGTGGCCTCGGCCTCAGACGGTAGCCTCTACAAGCTGCTGTCCTATGCCTATGCCGATGCCAGTGGCGACTTCAACGACCACATCAAAGTCACGTTTCGCTATGAAAAAGACTACATTCGCGAACTGAGTACTTGGTATGTGTACGATCGCCACGCTCGCATCGAACGCGCAGGCCGAGTCGTCTATCCGCAGCCGCGCCCCACGCCTTCTCCGTCACCCACGCCCACTCCCAGACCTGTCTATGGCGGTAAAGCCTTTAAGCTTCCGGGCAACGTCAGCACGTTCTACACTGACCAGCCGATTATTTCGGGCGGCAGTTTCACCTGGGGCGAAGCCACCAAGGACGCCACGCGCATTCCGGCCAACGAAGACATTGTGGACAACATCATCGCCTTGGCGCGTCAGCTTCAACGCGCCCGCAATCAAATCGGTCGTCCGTTTGTGATCAATTCCTGGTATCGTCCGCCCCGCATCAATCAAGCGGTCGGCGGCGTTTCCAACAGTCAGCATCTCTACGGCAGAGCAGCGGACATTCAAGTACCGGGATTCAGCGGGCGGCGGGTCGCAAATGCCGTAATGAGTTGGTGGCCGGGAGGAGTTGGCATCTACAGCCATCTGCCCAACGTCGTGCATTTGGATGTCGGACGGCGGCGGACTTGGGGGATTTAGGCAGGAGGCAGAAGGCAGAGGGCAGGAAGCAGGAGGCACATCACTCAAACCCTCACAGCAAAGAGCGAGATCTCGCGTCTCTAGGATCGATCGCTCGGATACGATTCTTCCGCGATCGAATCTTCCCAGTCGGGCGCGTCGGGG
>JAAUTJ010000152.1 GCA_012031475.1 Leptolyngbyaceae cyanobacterium SM1_3_5
GACGGGCGATCGCAGCGCGAGGTCTCGATCGCAGCCTTCGATCGCGGGTGCGGCGGCAGGTCGGAAATTCAGCAGCCACAGATCGATCGGGCGTGGCAGTGGAGCGATCGCTTTTTCTAGACTGGCTAGGGCGGTTCCGGGATGGGTTGGCTCGAAGTGGGCGAGCAGGAAACTGGGCTGAAGGGGGCTTTGCGATCGATGCAGTTCCAGCGCCAAGCCCATCAGTTCGCGGGTCTGCTCGTGCGTTTGGTGCGCCATTGCGATCACGATCGTTGAAGCTTGGGCGGAGGCTTCGAGGATGGGAACAAGCTGATCGGGGCGATCGGGCTTTTGGTAGCCGTAGTTGTAGGCGACGGTTAGCCCGCCCAAACTACCGACGATCGCAAAAATGGTTAGCGTCCGAGTGAAGTGTTGGGAGTGGGCAATCGCGACGGCAACCAGCAGCAGCAGGATAGGGAAATAGATGAACTGATAGCGGGCGGCGATCGTGAGGTCGGCTTGGAGTCCGTAGGTGATCAGGAGAAGGATGAGGGGTGATCGCTCCCAGCAAAACTAGCAGACTGTTTGTTTTCAGTTGCGATCGCCGTAGACCCCTCCAGACGATCCGGCTCGCCCATCCAAGAAACAGCAGCATAATCGCGCCTGACAAAATTGCGATCGCGGCGGGCACATCCTGCACGGGCAAAATTGTCAGCATGGTCATCGCCCAAATCACGAGTCGCCCCAGCGGAGCCAGTCGCGCTTCGAGAAAATTCGGGTCATAAATCCAGGTGGTGAGTTCGTTTTCGGACACTTGCAGCCAAACCGGAAGCCAAACCAGAACGCCGATCGCCGTGCCGATCGCACTGATCCCAATTGCTTTCCAACTGGCGCGATCGCGGCAATGCCAAGCAGAAATCAGGACGGCGATTCCTTCGGCGGCCAAAACCAGCGTGAAAAAATAGTGAACGGCAACGCCCAAACTGTTAATCGCAATCCAGGTAAACGCAAAGCGGCGCGATCGATCGGGCGATCGCCACGCCATCAGCAGACAGCCAATCGACGCGATCATCAGCAGAATCGCCAGCGTGTAGTGTCGTGCTTCCTGAGCGAGGTAGATGCCGTAAGGGGAAACGGCCATCAGTGCGGCGGCGGCGATCGCAGTACGGCGATTCCAGAGCAGTCCCAAGGCGTAGATAGCGGGAACGGCGGCAGCACCGAGAATTGCGGAGAGCGATCGCGCTGCCCAAACTGAAACGAGTCCGTCTTGAGTCGGGAACAGCTTCAGCCAAGCGTGGGTGAGCAGAAAGTAAATCGGTGGATGAGTGCTTTCGCTGATTAAATGCCGAATCACGTCTGCGAAGCTGGCATTCGATCGCAGCCTCAGCGGTTCTAGCAGCGTTTCGAGGCTGATAATTTGATCGACCGGAACGGTTTGTAAGCTGTTGCCTAAGCTGAAAATCAGCGTTGCCAGTTCATCGTTCCAGGGGGGTTTTGCCGACAGATTGAGGAAGCGAAGAACAAGGGCGATCGCAACCCAAAACAGCAGCGCTTTTGTGTGCTTCACTCTAAAAGTGAATTAGCGATAGTTGATAAACTGCAAATCCATTGGATAGTCTTCTTGCTTGAGTCGGGCGATTACGGCCTGGAGATCATCGATCGATTTGGCGGAAACGCGCACGGCATCGCCTTGAATCGAGGCTTGAACTTTCTTGAATTCGTCGCGAATTAGCTTGGAGATTTGTTTGGCAACTTCGGACGTTAAGCCTTTCCGCAGCTTGACTTCTTGGCGGACGCGATTGCCGCCTGCCGATTCCATTTTGCCGAAGTCAAAAATCTTTTGCGACAGCTTCCGTTTAGCAGCTTTTTCTCTCAGAATCGTCTGTACGGATTGCAGCGTCATTTCGCTGTCGGTGTTGATCGTGATCGTGTCTTCACCGAGTTCAACGGTGGTTTTAGTATCTTTTAGATCGTAGCGGCTGGTAATATCGCGATTGGCCTGATCGATCGCATTGACCAATTCCTGGCGATCGAATTCGCTGACAACATCAAAAGAAGGATTAGAAGCCATAATGTTATGAAAAAACAGCTAGCGGTTGGTTAAGCTGAGCCAGAAAAGCGTGGCTGTACTGGCTGAAGCCACAGCAAACATCAGCGATCGTAGCAAAGGCAGATTGAAAATGTAGAAGGTGGAAAACAGCAGGCGGGCCGCGAGGTAGGCGATCGTGGCAATGCCAGCCGTTTGCGAGTCTTGTCCGGTCACGTAGGCGAGAATGGCGGCGGGCGCGAACAGGGCGATCGACTCGAAGGAATTTTGGTGCGCCCAGGTTGCTCTTTGGGCGTAGGGCGGCAGCTTGTCGAACATCAAGCGCGGCGAGGCGATGTCATAGCCAACTTGGACGCGCGCCCAGCCGACCAGCAGAAACGGCAGATAGACCAGCACGGCAGCGATCGCAATGCTGTAGAGCAGCAGGGTCGGAACGGGGAGGGAGAAGATCATGGAATCGCAGTAAGCCTAATCAGTAAACCTAATCAAAGTAAAACAGCGTCACAACTTTGCGCTGGTCTTCTGCATCTTGACAGGTTTTGAGCAGCGTGGCGCTGTCGTGAAAGGCGAAGCAAACAAGCTGCTGGCAGCGCGAGACGATTTCTTGGTTACAAATTGCGCTGGCTTCGGCCAGGGAAAGCGTGTCGTTGGCCGGATTTTCGACCAGGTGCATGACGTCCTCTAGCTGCTCGCGCGATTCACGGGGCTGGCGAGCGAGGCTTTGCGGCAAAATCACGGTTAGCAGGTTCGCGTCTGCTCGCATTGCGCCTTTGATCACGGCGGAGTTTGTGCCTGTTGCGCCAGACGTGAGGACGCGATTGCCGTTTAGCACCAGCGCGTAGGTCATCAGTTCGATTAAATTCTGATGCGTAATCGGGACGTGACGCGAACCGAGTAGAGCAATGCGTTTTGATCCAGACTGCTGAATCGTGGCTAGCTCTTGCAAAAATTCATCAACTTTGGGTAGATCGACTGACTGGCTCAAAGGAATCGGCTGCGGGCTGGAACAACCCAGCTATTTTACCAGGAGTGGCGTGTGAATCAAGCGATCGCCCTACTAAACGCAGGCAAACGCCCTGAAGTGAGGCTTGGAAATCAGGCTTGAGTGGATGCAGGCCGACTCTAGGTTTGCCTGGTGTCGTGGATGAATCTCTCGATCGCCAGCTTGCAGAGCGGTATCGCCTCTAATCCACGACCTTGAGCAGACCCATTTGCAGCCGCACCTGCATTTGCCGGACAAGATTATATTCTTCGTGGTTCAGGGTTGTTGCGGAGCGGGTGGCGTGAAGCAGCCAGGTTTCGTCGGCTCGCGTAATTTTACCGCTGGCAAAAATACGGTGTGTGACGACTTCGATCGAATCTGAAATCGCGTTTACATTTGTGTGCATGGGGGTTAGATCACTCCTGAATGATTTGCGGTTGCTTCATGAATTGTTACCCCGCTTCACTGACCCAACCGTGCTTTCTCCGGCAAAAGGTCTGAGTTGAGGGAACCAGGCAAACCTTAGTCTGCGTGATTATACTTGCAGATCATCGGCTAAAAAATCAAGCCATCTTCAAGGTTCCCGGAGATTTGAAAAAGATAAAGAATGTGTGAAATTTTACTTGAAGCAGAATTAGATTGCTGAGATGCTAGATCGGTAAGAGCGATCGCCGCAAATTCACTCACGCAAATTCACCCAAATGCCAAACGCCCGCACCGGAAAAACCAGTACGGGCGATGAGCGAGAGCATTTGAGAATTAGGTGGAAGGCACGAGACGCTTTTTCAGGGCTTCACTGCGGCGTTTGGCGGTTGCGTTTTTGGGTTCGGCTTTGAGCGCAACTTCGTAGGTTTCGACCGCCTGCGCGATCAGTTGCTTTTTCTCGTAGGCAAAGCCCAAGTTGTTGAGGGCAGTCACGTAGTCGGGCTTCAGGTCGATCGCTTCTTTGTAGTTGCGAATGGCGAGGTCGTACTGCTCTTGCGAGGTGTAGGCGAAGCCGATCGCATTGTGAATTGGAGCGATCGCGTCTGCACCGCTGAGTTCTTTGCCTTTGAGGGCCTTCTGGAACTGAGCGATCGCCTGAGAATACAGCTTTTTATCGAGATAGATGCCGCCGAGTTCGTAGTGTTCTTGGGCAGTGCCTTTTTCTTTGTTGAGCTTGCTTTGCAGCCGCATAAAGGTCGTTTCAACGCGGCGCGTCTTTAGCACTTGGCGCAGCAAAAATACGCCTGCAATCAGCAGCAAGCCGACCAGGATGCCGAGATAAACGGCAGGAAGCAAGCGATCGTCCATAGCTTTTACTAAAAATTTCGTCCTCTTCCTTTTAGGCTACACCCCAGCTTGCACCTTCTGCCACGCAAGTTTGGCTGCGCCCACGATGCCCGCCTGATTGCCCAAGCGGGCGGGAAGAATTTGCAGCCCGGGGCGGGAACTGGGCAAAACGCGCCGATCGATCTCGTCTTGCACAGCGGGCAGGAAAAACTGGGCGCTGGCACTCACGCCGCCGCCAAGAATCACCGCTTCGGGCGTCAGCACGTAAATCAAGCTGGCAAGTCCGGCTCCCAGATCGCGCCCGTAGGCTTGCCAAAAGGCGATCGCTTCTGGGTCTCCGGCTTCTGCGCGCCGCCCCAGTTCGTCCGGCTCCAGTCCCGATCGCCGCCGAATTGCTGGAATGGAAAGATGCTGCTCTAGCGAGCCGCGATTGCCGCTGTTGCACTCGGCTCCGTTCGGGTCAAGCGTGATCAGTCCCAGTTCTGCCGCCGTGCCGTGATGTCCGACAAACAAGCGACCGTCCAGAATCACGGCTCCACCCACGCCCGTACCCAGCGTCAGCAAAATCAAATGCTGAAACGCCGCGCCTGCACCGAGCCAATATTCACCGAGTCCGGCACAGTTGGCATCGTTGGCAATCACGACGGGGCGATCGATCTTCGCTTCCAGCCAGTCCGCTAAGGGCACATCGCGCCATCCCGCCAAATTGATCGCCACTCGCGCCACTCGTCCCGCCGCATCCGCAGGTCCCGGTGTGCCCACGCCGATCGCCACGCAAATTTGATCGGGGTCAAGCTGCGCGATCGCATTGGCAATGTCGGCCACCACCGCTTCAGGAGAGGCAGGCTGCGGCGTGGGAACGGTCAACGACTGCAAACAATTCCCCTGCTCGTCAAATCGCCCTAATTTGATTGCCGTTCCGCCTAAATCAACGCCAATCACCGATCGATCGCTCATGTTCCTGCTAACAATTCTGTGTAGATGATTATACGATTGGGAGCGATCGATATCGAGTTGCTATGCTGCTGTAAACACAAATCGATACCCCACATCATACTTTTGCTGCTGCCGTAAATGTCCGTATTGTTGATTCCATTCTCCAGTCTTCAAGTCTTCTTCCAAGCGGAATAAACCATTTTCAAGCTCAGTTAAGTCAAATTTGGAAAAAGAAGAAATACCATTACGAATTGCAGAATCAAGATAAAGCTCTGGTCTTGCCCAGCCCACCGCTGCAAATGAATCAGTGAGATTATGAGGTAGCGGAAATGGAATAACTTCTGCGCCTGCACCCGTAATCGACTTGATCTCGAATTTTAACTTTTCGATTGATAAAAATGTAGATCGCACATCAGCAACTAAAGATGGAAAATAATGCGTCAGCCAAAACTCAGAAATTTTTTCGGGATCATAAGTAAATAGAACAATCTGCCCATCACCAACAACTCTATAAATTTCTCGCAATGCTTGCTGATGATCCTGACAATGATGAAAAGCCAGCATAATAATTGCTGCATCTGCTGACTGATTGGCTAGAGGCAAGCTTTCAGCAAACGCCGCAAACCACTCGATCGCAGCATGAGGAATCGCTTGATTCCGCATTATTGCAGAAGGTTCGATCGCCAAAACTCGATATCCATGTTCAGCTAAAACGATCGCATATGAGCCTGTTCCTGCACCAACATCGATAACACTAGATGCAGGTGAACATTTAAGAATTTCGAGCAGCGCTGTAGCAATTCGTGGATCGCTCTTTCTCGTCTGAGCGTAATTGTTTCCGATCGCGTCATAAGTTGTCATTTTGCCTAATTCACTTTGCAAACAAAACTCATTTAAAGCTGAATCTTTTCTCGTCAGTTGAAAGCAGATAAAAGTAGCGCCGACTTGATCGATCGCTCCACTCTTTGCCCTTCTCCATTCACCTTTCCATAAAAAGTTTCACCCTGAAAATAAAACGAACTTGAACTGCCGCCATCCAGATTCAAGGCTTGCACAACGCCAGCGCGATCGAGCCATTCCGCTAACTCAATCAGCGAAAATCCTGAAGTTTGAGGCGCTTCCGAATGTTGAGCAACCATCACCCAAACCACCTCGCCGGATGCCGTCAGACCGATCGCGCTGCGGGCGTTGGGCTGGCGTAAACCGATCGCATCTCGTCCCGCTGCTTCGTCGATGAATGCTTCCGCCTCAGCCGTCAGTCTGGGCAAAAGCTGAGGACCAGCCCCGATCGCCAGATGCAGCGTACAGTTGGCGGGAATTGGAGCGGAATGTGGAGCGATCGCCGCCTGCCATTCTGCACCACAGCGATATTGACGAAATTCGCTGCGATCGAGAATTCGCCCCAAATACGGCGCGAGATCGGGATTTTGCATCAGGCGATCGTTCTGGCGCGGATCGGCCACTAATTCACCTGCGCTCGAAATAAACGAAGTCGATCGCCCATTGGCGGGATCAAAAAAGCCCGCATTGATTGCAGCAGTTGCGTCTTGTGATGCTGCCAGCGTTTCGAGGCGATCGAGCATCGGGACAGGGCAATCGTGAGGGGAATCGATTTAGGGATCGTCAGCGTGTGAACGATCGCATTTGGCAGCGATTCGACCCGATATTGCGGTACAGGAGTGGCGGGTTGTTGGGCGATCGCGTGGGACAGGGGCAGCGATCGCAGCAGCACCAGCAGCAGGGCAAAGCAAATTCCCAAGGCGATTTTTTTCATGGGGGCGATCGAGCCGCTTGAAAGTGAAAGAATGCGATCGAATTTGAATTGAAAAACTGTGAAATAAAGCTGTCCTACTTCAGCAGCAGTGAGCGTAAAAGGTTAGGATCTCCCATCGATTAAATGGGCTTTGATGGGCTTTGTTGCTCCATAGTCGAACCTAATGGACATCTTGGCGCTACATCGACCCTTTCTAGCAAAATGGGGAGCGGCGGCGTTGTAGACGGTTGCTCAGAAGCACAAATGATGATTCCCAATCCTTTACCAGTCACAAAAATTACTCCTACGTAGCTTCTAATTCCAGGCTGTAATGCCTGGGCTGTATTGATAACCCTTTGCGTCTGATTGCCTTGAGGGATAATTTGGTAGCGGTAATTCCTGGTTTCTTCGGGTATGCCAATATCAAGCTGGGCAATGCTTTCAGCAAAAGTTAGTTCCATAATACGGTATGCCCGCTGCGCGTTGCTCATGGCTCTGAGATGGGTGAGTGCTTCTTGTTCAGCCGCACTTGCATGACCATTAGGCATCTCTAGAAAAGTGGCTTCTAAGCTCGAAGGCAGGCCTGCAAAATCTGATTTTGCAGGCGATTGAATGGCAGAGACTTTTTGATGAGTACAACTGGAAGCGCGAACAACTAATGCCACTGCGACGAGCAAAGATCGAATGTCAAACTTCCCTTGAGAAATGCAGACTTCTCAACTCTCATCAGCCCTCCAAGCGGATTGATATCAATGCTCGATCGCCCAATCAGATATTTTCAAGTAACTTCGAGCGAATGCACCAACTTAGCATTTCAAAATGCAGCAACAAAAAAGGGCGCAATTTGCGCCCTAGCCATCACAACTTCTATTTTAGGATGCGCTTCGTGCTTGTCCTCAGCCCTTAGTAAGCGTCCTGTAGCTCAAAGAAGTCCGGCGA
This sequence comes from Leptolyngbyaceae cyanobacterium SM1_3_5, assembly GCA_012031475.1. Taxonomy (GTDB): domain Bacteria; phylum Cyanobacteriota; class Cyanobacteriia; order Elainellales; family Elainellaceae; genus JAAUTJ01. The sequence goes on from JAAUTJ010000152.1 coordinate 7,909, forward strand.
AACGTAGTCTTTGCGGAGCGGATAGCCTACCCAATCTGAAGGCATCAGCAGGCGCTTCAGGTTCGGATGGCCTTCGTAGATGATGCCGTACATGTCGAAGGTTTCGCGCTCTTGCCAGTCTGCTGAGTGCCAAATCCAGTAGACCGAAGGGACGGTCGGATTTTCGCGGGGCAGAAAGACCTTGAGGCGCACTTCGTCGGGGCGAGACCTGCGGGTAGGGCTTCGCGATCGCCATGATCGCTCATCTTCACCAGATGGTAGACGCTAACCAGATCACCACCGGGGCCAGTGTCGTAGCCGCACTGCATGGCGAGATAGTTGAACCCATTGGCATAGAGCGCGGTTGAAAAAGGAATCAAGAAGTCTCGATCGACCTTGATCACCTCAATGCCGCGCACGTCCGGCTCCAGCGCTTCATGCTCAAAGCCGTTTTCGGTCAGCCAGCGCGAGGTTTTGCCCGCCTCGACGATCGAAGCTTGCTCCGGGCGGTTCTGCTGCTTGTTCTTCAGCCACGATCGATCTCCTTCTCGGTCTGCGGTTGCAGTTCGGGCACGGGCATTCCCATCGCTTCCATCAGTTCTCGCGGCGGAGCCTGACGCGATTCGGTTTGCAGATACTTACCGTCGTCAATCAGCGGCACAGGCTTCATCTTGTGGCTGACCGAATAGTAGCGGTGCGTCTGCGCTTGCTGTCCGCGTTCCTGCACGGCTTCGTTAGCGATCTTTTTGCGGAGCTTGATGATCGCGTCCATGACCTGATCGAGTACGGTCTGCAAATCCAGCGACGCGCCCATCGTCTTGCTGAGTTCGTAGAGCGCCTCGTAGCGGCTGTACTTGCGTGATTCGAATTCATGGTGCGAGGGGAAGCGATCACGGCCCTGGGGAAGCTGCGTTATGAGGAAGCAGTCGACGGTCTCATGGGCCGTGCTGCGGGGGGACGACCCGGCGTTGAGCTCCCGAGCGGCCTGGGCACTCGGGGAGATCGGAACGGCCTCGGCGGTGGGCGC
>JAAUTJ010000153.1 GCA_012031475.1 Leptolyngbyaceae cyanobacterium SM1_3_5
TCTCGCGTCTCTACCCCAACCCCCGCATCTTGAACTAAACCCCCATGAAAAACCGCTTCTCTCCTGCTCGTCGCTGGTCGCGGCGATCGATCAAATCCGTCCTGCTCACCGGATTGCTCTTGCTCTCCTGCTGTTTTGTGCTGATGGGGCGATCGGTTGATGCCCAAACTGCTCCCTCTCCTGCCGCCGCTCCTGCCGTTTCGACAATTCCGCTGCCTGCTGCTGCTCCTGCTCCCACTGTCGATCCGGCTGATCCGGGAACCTATGTGCTGGAGTTTAACCGCTCTCCGATCGTCGGAAATCGCCTGCGGCTGGACGGCATTTATGACGAATCGCGCTTGGCTTTCACCCGTCCGCGCAACTGGAAGCCAGCAAATATGCAGGTTTTGCTGAAGTTTCGGCATTCGCCCGCGCTGTATGCGAGTCGATCGAATCTCACGGTTTTGGTGAACGGCACGAGCATCGGCAGTACGCCGCTGAACATGCCGGAAGGACAAATCGCCAGCGTTGCCTATCCCATTCCGCCCGAAATCATCGACGACTACAACGAAATCGTCGTGGCCGGACTGCAAAACAACTCGCCCACCTGTACCCAAGACCCGTTCGATCCGTCTCTGTGGACAGAAATTCTGCCAGATTCCAAGCTGGTCTTCAAGTTTGAGCCGCAAGCAATTCCGCTCAATTTCAGCCAGTATCCCTATCCAATTTTCGACAAGCTGAGTTTAGAAGCGAATCGGATTGCTTTAATGCAGCCGCAGTCGATCGATGAAGCATGGCTCACCGCCGTTTCCCGCTATCAGGCTTCGCTCGGACGGATTGCCGACTATCGCGTCATGGAAACCCGCTTGGTGTCGAAGCTCGATCAGGTTGAGGAAAATGAAAGGCTGATTGTGATTGGAACGCCCAAGAGCCAAAGCGCGATCGCATCTCTGAAGCTGCCGATCGCCCTCAAAGACGGCAAACTCCTCGACGCGCAGCAAAAGCCGCTTCCCGACAACGCTGGCCTTTTGGTGATGACCAGTGCCGAGCAAAACAAAGTCCCCGTCTTGGTCGCGACCGGAAATTCCGAGGCGGGCGTGGCAAAAGCCGTCCAGTTTCTCGTCCAGGAACGCGATCAGCAAATCGGCACGGGACAAGCGATCGTCGTCAACGAACTCACCCAAGTCGCCAGCCCACCCGCCCGCGAATGGCCGAAATATCTGCCCGATCGCGATCGATTCACCCTATCCGACCTGAAGAATCCGGACGGAACTACGCCGCAAGATGTGACGGTTTGGGGTTCTCATGCGCCCGCTTACGAAGTGGACTTTCGCGCTCTGCCGGACGATCGCTTTGTCCCCGGCAGCACCATGACCCTGCGCTACAGCTACGGCCCGCAGGTGAATCCGCTCACGTCCCTGGTGGAAGTGAAAATCGACAACGTGGCGATCGGCGGCGATCGCCTCAGTTCGATTAACGGCGGCGAAAACGAAGAACTTCAACTCAACATTCCGCCCGAAGCCGTCAAGCCCAGTTCGCGGATGCAAATCAACTTCCGGCTTGACCCCAGAGAGCGGCGATCGTGCAGTCGAGTCACGGATCAGCAGCTTTGGGGCACGGTTCACACCGACACCAGCTTCGACCTGCGGCGCGAAAATTTGGCGGAGTTGCCCAACCTGAAGCTGATGCAGTTCGGCTATCCGTTCACCGCTCCGCAAGATTTGTCCACAACGGCGATCGTCCTGCCCGACCAACCAACTGCCGATGATCTCCTGCTTCTCCTCAGCGTCAGCGAACGTCTGGGTCGCCTTAGTCAGGCCGATTCGATTCAGCTTACCGTCGCTCGCAGCGGCAAACTCAGCGAAGATCTGCGAAAAGAGCGAAATCTGATTGCGATTGGCACTCAAGCTAACTTCCCCTATCCCGAAGTGTTTACCGCTGATGCAGGCTTCAAGCTGGGCGATCGATCCTCGCGTCAGTGGCAGCAAAGCCAAATCCAAACGCTGCCCGACCCCGAAGGCTTAGTCAAACAAATTCTTTCACCCTGGAACGCGATCGCGTCCTGCTCGCGCTCAGCGCCCAAGCGCCCAACGGCCTCCAGCAAGTGCGGCAACTGATCAGCGACGACCCGCTGTTTAGCCAGCTACAGGGCGACACGGTTCTCATCAGCGCCAATCGCCCCGACGCTTCGCCCTACGAACCCGGAGACTACAACCTCGAATTCCTCCAGCAAGCCCCCGTCCGCCAACAAAGAGGACTCGATCGCTGGAACATCCTGCGATTTGTGCGGAGCAACTGGTACGTTTTGGCTCCCGCGATCGTGATTGCCGCGATCGTCCTGTACGGTGTCAGTCAACTCTTGCTCAAACGCCTCACCAGCCAGCAGTCTAGCTAGCCGCCAGTCTAGCTAGCCGACAATCCAGCCACCAGAGCTAGCCGATCGAAACGCTCCATCCCCACCCCTCCATCCCCACCATGACCTGGCTCACCTCCCACCGATCGCGCCCACGCAAACCCTCCCGCCGCTGGCAAAAACTCAACACCAGCCTGACCCGCTGGCTGGTCGATCGCTTGCCTGCCGGATTTGATGCGGTTTTGAAATGGCTCGATCGCCGCCAGCTAGTGCTGCTGATTGGCGCATTGATCTGGCTGTTTGTGCCGCTGCTGACGATTCGACCCGGAATTTTGCAGCAGAGCATCGTCGCCACTGTTTTGATTGCGACAGGTTCGCTGTTTTTGCATCTAGAAGAGCGCCAGCCAGAAACCCGCACCAGCGAATATTTACACCTGCTGCTGATCGTCCTCAGCTTGCTCGTGACGCTGCGCTATCTCTACTACCGCACCAACTACACGCTGAATTTTGACGGCATTGTCAACTCGATTTTTTCGCTGCTGCTGTATTTGGCGGAACTGTATGCGATCGCCACGCTGGCCTTGGCCTACTTCCAAACGCTGCGAATCAATCACCGCAAGTCATCGACTTCAGCGATCGCCCGGTTGCCGACTGGTTCAGCGTCGATATCTACATTCCCACCTACAACGAAGATGTCGAGATTGTCCGCAAAACGGCACTTGGGGCGCTGGCGATCGACTATCCGGCCAGCAAAAAGCGCATCTATATTCTGGATGACGGGCGGGCAGAGAAGTATCGCGATCGACGGGAAGAACTGCGGCAAATGTGCCTGGAACTCGGCTGCACGATGCTGACGCGGGACAACAACGAACACGCCAAAGCCGGAAACATCAACACGGCCTTAAAGCGAACTGAGGGCGATCTCGTCTTGATTCTTGATTGCGACCACATTCCAACGTGCGGCTTCTTGAAGGAAACAGTGGGATTTTTCTATAAAGATGCCGTTTCGCTCGTCCAAACGCCGCACTGGTTCTACAATCCCGACCCGTTTGAGCGCAATTTGCAGACTGGCGGACAAATTCCGGTCGGCAACGAACTGTTTTATAAAGTGCTGCAAAAGGGCAACGACTTTTGGAATGCCGCTTTCTTCTGCGGATCGGCGGCAGTTGTGCGGCGATCGCACCTGCTCAAGGTCGGCGGCATCGCAACCGAAACCGTCACCGAAGATTGCCACACCTCTTTGCGGCTGCACTCGCTGGGCTACGAAACCGTCTACTACGACAAAATCATGGTGGCCGGACTTGCGCCGGAAAAATTTTCGTCGTATGTGGGGCAGCAAGTCCGCTGGGCGCGAGGCATGGCGCAAATTTTGCGGACGGAAAATCCGCTGTTTAACCGCAAGCTGAAGCTGAATTTGGCGCAGCGGATTTGCTATTTTTCCGCCACGTCACATTTTTTTCTTCGGCTTTCCGCGCTTGATGTATGCGATCGCGCCGACGTTGTTCCTCTTATTTGGCATCAACTCCGTCAACGGTCTGGGACTCGAAACCTTGGCCTACGCGCTGCCGCACATCGTCCTGTCGATGCAGACGAACCACATCGCCTACAAGCACGTCCGCTTTTCGTTTTGGAACGAAATTTACGAATTCGCCTTGTCCTTTCAGGCCGGACTGGTGACGATGTTTGCGCTGATCAACCCGAAGCTCGGCTCGTTCAACGTCACCGATAAAGGCTTAGTCGTCACCAAGCGCAGCTTTGATTTTGAGTCGATGCGGATGCTGGTGATTTTGGGCGTGGTGGCGAGCGCGTCACTTTTGGCGGTTCCCTTCTGGCTGATTCTCAGTCCGCAGAATACGCAGGCGGTTCTAATTAACGCGATTTGGTGTGTGTTCAATATCGTCCTGGTTGTCGCCGCTTGCCTCGCCGCCTTTGAGCAGCCGCAACTGCGTCGCGCTCACCGTTTGCCCAGGGAAATCACCGCGATCGTTCACACGGACAGCGAAAGCTGGACAGGCCAAACCGTCAACATCAGCGAAAGCGGCGCTTTGATTTTGCTCGATGTGTGGCCGAATATTGCCGATCGCGTCCGCCTTGAACTCGTTGGTGACTACGGAGCGCGAGCCTTAATTGATGCCCACATTTTGCGAGCAACGGCGACGGACAAGCTGCAAACCTTGCTCTCGATCGATTTTCACAATGTCAGCCGCACCCAGCTTGACGACTTGGTGCTGGTTCTCTATTCAGACGTGCAGCAGTGGTATTCGCAAAGCCGCGTTGAGGCCGACAATCCGCTGGCCTCGATTCGCTTCATCGCCACCAGCCTCAAGCGAGCCTTCCGCGAACTGAGGCCGGAAATCGGCGTGAAGGTGCGAAAGCAAATGCAGGCGACGACCGAACTGTACTGGGAAGGCTGGGACGGTGATTCTTACATCGGCGTAATCACCGAGATGGGAACCCGCGATCTCCGTCTGGAACTTGATGCCCCAATCGACCAGTGGGAACACCTAGAGCAGCTTCATCCGATCATTGCCCTGCTGATTAGCCGTGACGAGACGACACCGCCGCAAAGCGTCCTCGCCCAAATTGACGCGATCGATGTGCTGTCGCGATCAACCTCAGACGGATTTTCCCAGCGCATGGTGATGGAACTGAGCTTTCCAAGCTCGCTCGATCGCCAGCAACACGCTAAGATTAAGCGGCTGCTGCGGTAGCACTACCAAAAATTGAAATCAGGCAAAAAATCGTCAGCCAGAGTAAAAAAGAAAGCTCAGCCGACGATTTTTTAAGGCTTGAGGAACGATTGAAAATAGATAAAAGTTTATGTTTTCTTCGTAATCTCCCAGATGCTCTTTACTGACAACCCATAGTTTCCACCGTAAAACTTGCTACGCTGATATGTAATCGCACCAAGCGCATCTGCCTGAAGTCCGAACTTGCCCAACGAAGTCTCAGTGGATGCACTGCCGTCGCTCTACCTAGTTTTTTTCAGTTCGATCGCCTGACCTCAGCAGTCTAGGCGGTTTCCATCGGCTCAAGTCAATCTTTTCACTTCTCCCATAAAGCACATTGCGATCGGCACTGTGATCGATTCGCTTGAGCCAGATTACGCCAATTCACTCCTAACCCGTTCTACAAATCCCGCAGCACTGTTCGTCACAATCAATTTCGTCACAATTAGTTCTGTAACAAGCTGCAAATCTAGATTGAGTTCCGAATCTGAGTTTGAACCTGATTCGCGAGTCATCTTCGCAAATTCAACTGTCTTTAGGACTGGTTCAGCGCCAATCATCAGGCTGCTTCGTCCCGCGATCGACAACGCGCAATCTCCTCTTTGCTTTACTCCCCCGATTTGTCACTTTTGAACGTCCAATTGCTCCTTTCTGAACTGCACCAGAGTGTGACTCATGAACACCCTTCCCATGCCTGGCTACCGGATTCACAAATTCCATCCGCTCAGCGTCTTGGCACAGCTTGCCAGCCGTCAAACGACGGGTCATCTGCAAGTTTCAAGCGGCCTCACCTCCTGGTCGCTGTATCTCAGTAAAGGCAAATTGCTGTATGCAACCTGCTCGATCGAAACCTTCGATCGGCTCGATCGCCACCTGCGCCGCCTCAGTATTCAAGCGCCCACTTTGGTCAGCGCCATTCGCGTTCAAACTCGACTGCTGTTTGAAAGGCCAACGGAAAATCCGGGTCAATCGATCGCCGATTACGACGCAATTTGCTGGCTGGTTGAACAGCACTATTTGGGACGCGATCAAGCCGCTTTACTGATTGAAGAACTGGCAAAAGAAGTGCTGGAATCGTTTCTCGCGCTCCAAGAAGCCAGCTACGAAATTCAAGAACAAAACTGGAACGATCGCCCCCAATTCTGTCAGCTTGATTTGCGCCCCCTGGTGGAACTTAGCCAGATGCAACTGCGGCAAAAGCAAGCATCTGGACGGGTTGTAACGCCTTTGCGCGAATCGACACCCAGCTCGATCGCAGGCAGCACCGCCTTCGCCCTCGCCCGGCTGCGCCGATTCCCGCCTTGACGGTTGAACCCACGTCGAGAAAATGGCCGATCGCTGCCGTCACTTCCACTCGCAATGAGCCGCCGATCGCGCCGCCCCCCACCAGGCCAAAGGGCACGTTTACGATCGCCTGCATTGATGATAGTCCGACTGTCTTGCAAGCGATTCACAGCTATCTCGACGACAAAATTTTCACCGTCTTGATGATCAACAATCCGGTCAGTGCGCTGATGCAAATTGTCCGCAGCAAACCCGATTTGATTTTGCTGGATGTGACGATGCCCAATCTCGACGGCTATGAGCTTTGTTCGCTGCTCAGGCGGCATCCGAATTTCAAGCAAACCCCGGTGATCATGGTGACAGGAAATACTGGATTTATCGATCGCGCCAAGGCTAAACTAGTCGGCGCATCCGGCTATCTCACCAAGCCATTCACCCAGTCGGATTTAATCAAGATGGTGTTCAAGCATTTGCATTTGATGTAAGCCGGAGTGGGTGTTGGGTGTCGGGGAGCGGGGATCGGCTTCGACCCATTCAGCGACAACGATCGAAGCAAATTGCGAGTGTTTAAATTGCTCTGTTTTCTGACAGAACTGCAAGTCAACCTGGAGAAGTGACTCATATGAACGCAACCCTGACTACAACAATTTTGATCGTCGAAGATACGCCGTCTGAAATGGAATTGATGAGCCACTATCTGCGTGAAAGCGGCTACAGCGTCATCGGCGTGATTAATGCCAAAGATGCCTTGCAAAAAGCGATCGACCTCAGACCCGACGTGATCATTACCGATGTCGTCATGCCTGGAATGAGCGGATTTGAACTCTGTCGCAGTCTGAAGAAACATACAGAAACCACCAATGTTCCGATCGTGATTTGCACCTCAAAAATCAAGAAATCGATCGACTTTGGGGCATGAAGCAAGGCGCAGATGCCTACGTCACCAAGCCGTTTAGCCGCGAACAACTGGTGCGAGCCGTGCGATCGGTCGCGGGGTAAAGCATTCATGAATTCTTCTGCCCTCGTTCCGCAAATTCCTCATCGCCAGCCGACACCGAAAGCAGGCGATCCGTACCTGAAATTTCATTTGGGAAGTCACATTGCCGCTGCTTTCTCAATGCGGCATGTGCAAGAAGCGATCGTGCTGCCCTCGCGCCGCCTGACGCCAATGCCCAACATGCCCGCCGCCATGCTTGGCCTGATGAACCGCCGCAGCCGCGTCAACTGGGTGGTTGATCTGGCGCAGTTGCTCGGTCTGCAAGCCAGCGCCGCCCAGCACAAAATGCAGTACAGCCTCGTGATGGTACAGGTCGGCACGGTTCCGATCGGGCTGGCTGTGCAGCAGGTTGAAGGCTTGTCCTGGATTTCGCCCGATTCGATTCAGTCGCCCTTGGGTCAGGTCAGCCTCAGCTTGATTCCGTTTCTGCGCGGCTGCGTTTTGCAACAGCAAGACCAAAAGCAAGAAGTGATTTTGATTTTGGATGCCGAAGCGATCGTCCAATCGCCCATCCTCCTCGGTGTCCGCAGCGAAGACTAACGCCTTCCACCCAGTACAGACGCTAGATCTCGCGTCTCTGCCCCCCTTTGTCACTCTCTACCTTGAAGGAAATCCTCACATGACGATCGAGATTCGATCTGCAAAGCCCGATGATGGCTGGGAACAGCCGGAGCGATCGCCCCTCTCCGCCGCCAAACCGATCGCGGGTGTTCCGACCCGCACTGCTGCCCCGCTGCAATGGTTTTACAATTTGCCCGTCCGCCGCAAGCAGTTGTTTGGCCTGTTTGCCTCTGAAGCGATTTCGATCGTCGGCTTGGTCGGCGTGGGTTCGCTGCTGATTGTCGGAGCCGGACGCGCCCAACTGGTTCAGCAAGCAAAGTCAGAGTTGGCGGTCACCGACATTGAGTACAACATCAGAATCGATCAGATGAGCTTTGGCTTTCGCGGTCAAGCAGAAAACGCCGCGATCGTCGAAGCCGCACAAACTCACAGCAGCGGCGATCTCTCCAGCGATTTGCAGCAGGACGTGCGGCGAATTTTGGCAAACGAAGTCAAATCACGCAACATCGAATACGCCACGCTAATTGGAACTGACGGCAAAATCATCGCCAACGCCAATCGCGATCGCAGCGGACAAGCATTTGACCCGCAAGGCTTGGTAAAAACGATTCTAAATAATCCGCGCCAAATTACAGCCAGTGCGATCGTGCCTTGGGCAGAACTTCAGCAGGAAGCTCCACCGCTGCCCAACGACTTCAGCAATCAAGACGCGCTGATTCGCTACGTTGCCACGCCTGTGATCAACCCGGATACGCAAAAGCTGGTCGGCGTCTTGCTTTCGGGCGATATTGTCAACGGCAAAGCAGCGATCGCGACCGAAACCCTGGAAGCTTTTGACAGCGGCTACAGCGCCGTGTATCAGCTTCAGCCCAACGGCGAATTTGCCCTAGCAACATCGGCCAAACTGCCGGACGGCGCAGACCCCGATCAGGTGGCGCGAAATGTTGCCTTGCCAAATTCGGATCTGCTCCAGCGAGCCGTTGCCGCTTC
>JAAUTJ010000154.1 GCA_012031475.1 Leptolyngbyaceae cyanobacterium SM1_3_5
CTGAAACAGACGAGTCGGCAGCGGCGTACGCCACTGAAACGGAGCCGCCGTGAACCCGTGAAACAGCAGACAAACCGGATGCTTGGGCGGCTGAAATTGCAGGAGCGATCGACAGTCCTCAGCCCGAATCGGCAGCAAATCTTCGCGCGATCGCGCCGTCTTCACCAAAGTTTGGGTAATGTCCGCGTAGCTTGCCATGCGATCGAGCCGTTGATGTAGCGAGTGCAATCCTCAGTTTAGTGGGTGTCGGGTGTTGGGTGTTGGGAAAGAAGCTTTGCCCTCCCCCGGTAAAGACGCGAGATCTCGTTTTTCTTCACCCACCCCTAACCCCTCTCACCTGCCGCATCCGCCAGCGACGGACAAGCCGCAGACTGAGGAAATAGCTTGCCAACGCGCTGACGCAGCCCACGACAAGACAGCCTGTAAACCAGATGATCAGCAGTTCGGAACCGATCGCGGCCAGTGCTTCAAAGTTTCGCAAGGTGGCAAGGTTGAGCGTCAGATGATTCGCACCGAGGAGCCACTGCCCGATCCTGAAATTTAGCAGGAAGATTGGCAGATCGGTAATCGGGTTGCTGACCCAGGTTCCGGCTGCGGCCATGATTTTGTTGCCGCGCACGACCAGCGCGATCGCAACACCAATGATTGTTTGCAGGCCAAACAGCGGGAACATACCGGAGAAGACGCCCGCCGCAAATCCTCTGGCGATCGCTTCGGCACTGCCTTCCATGCGGATCAAGCGATAATGATAGTAGCGCAACGATCGCCGCCAAGTTCGGCGCGTCCGACTGCGAGCGGTCAGGGGGAGCGGACGAGATTTCTGCATGAAATTACCCAGACCACTGCGATGACTTCTATCTTAATTCTCCTTAATTTCGGTTGTTTTACGGAAATTTTGCTCAAATCATTGACAGACGGGCTGTCGGGGAATTTTTGCGAAAGATGAACAGCTTCAACTCAACGACGATCGCCGCGATCGCAACGGCGATTGTGCCGCAGCAGGGCAGCGTCGGGATTGTGCGGCTGTCCGGTTCGCAGGCGCTGCCGATCGCGCAGCAGATTTTTTCACGCGCCCGGATCGCAAGCTTGGGAAAGCCACCGGATTCTCTACGGCTACATTCGCTATCCCAACGGGCGATCGATCGATGAAGCGCTGATGCTGATGATGCTGGCACCGCGATCGTTCACTCGCGAAGATGTCGTGGAGTTTCACTGTCACGGCGGGATCATGGCCGTGCAGGAAGTGCTTCAGCTTTGCCTCGCGCAGGGGGCAAGACTGGCAGAACCCGGAGAATTTACGCTGCGGGCGTTTCTCAACGGGCGGATTGATTTGACGCAGGCCGAAAGCATTGCGGATTTGGTGGGAGCGCGATCGCCCCAAGCCGCCCAAACCGCCTTAGCCGGAGTGCAAGGCAAACTGGCGCAGCCGATTCGTCAGTTGCGATCGACCTGTCTGGACATTCTGGCCGAGGTGGAAGCGCGGATTGATTTTGAGGAAGATCTGCCGCCACTGGATGAGGCCAACGTGCGATCGCGCCTCGGCCAAGTTTTGACAGAAGTTCAGCAAATTCTGGCAACCGCCGATCAAGGTGAACTGCTGCGGGCGGGGCTGAAAGTGGCGATCGTCGGGCGTCCTAACGTCGGCAAATCCAGCCTGCTCAACGCCTGGAGCCGCAGCGATCGCGCCATCGTCACCGACCTGCCAGGAACGACGCGCGATGTCGTCGAATCGCAGCTTGTCGTCGGCGGCATTCCGATTCAAGTTCTCGACACGGCAGGCATCCGCGCAGCCACCGATCGCGTCGAGCAAATCGGCGTGGAGCGATCGCGCAAGGCGGCACAGGCAGCGGATCTCGTGCTGCTGGCGATCGATGCTCAGGCCGGATGGACAACTGCCGATCAGGAAATCTACGATTCGGTGCGGCAGCGTCCGCTGATTGTCGTTCTCAACAAATCGATCTGGTCGATGTGCCGCCCGCGATTCCGATCGAGCCGCCGATCGTCAAAACCGCCGCCGCCAGACAGCAAGGCATCGACGCACTGGAGCAGGCAATTTTGGCGATCGCCCAAACCGGACTGCAAGCCGCCAACCTCGACATCGCCATCAATCAGCGCCAAGCCGCCGCCCTGACTCGTGCCCAAGCTGCCCTCCAGCTGGTGCAGGGCGCGATCGCAGATCAGCTTCCGCTGGACTTCTGGACGATCGATTTGCGATCCGCGATTCAAGCCCTGGGCGAAATCACCGGAGAAGACGTGACGGAATCGGTTCTCGATCGAATTTTCAGCCGCTTCTGTATTGGAAAGTAGGGATTGGGTGTCGGGTGTCGGGTGTTTCCTTCTGCTCTCTGCCTCCTGCCTCCTTCTGCCCCCCGCCAATAACTTTTTCCAAGTGGAAATTCCTGATCCGAGGCGCGATCGCTGCTTGTAGAAAGCAAAGGGATCAGAAAGCCACATGAGCGATTTTTGTCTTTTAGCCGCCAGTCTCATTGCCCAAGGTCAATCGCCCGGATGGAAGCTGGCCGACTCGCCAACGCGATCACCCGTTACCGCACCGCAGCCGCGCTGTCAGTCGATCGAGGTCGCCAGTGCAGCCGTGCAGTCGCCGGAAACGATCGCTGTCCGTTCCAGTTCCTCGCGCCTCGCTTTGCCCGGACTTGACCCGACCGGAATGGCTTATTTGCCGGATGCGTCCGCTACGCAGCGTCCGGCTTCGGGCAGTCAGCTTTTTGTGCAGCGGTTGGCCGCTTTGCGATCGGGTCGGCTCTACACGCGCCTGCCAGCCGACAGCTATGCGGAAACCTGGCGAAACGCATCGCGCCAGCCGACCTATGAGCAGTGGACGAGTTTGCTGCGATCGGAAGCGGGGGCGATCGCTCGCGGCCAAGGCTCAAATCGGCTCACTGTCCTGCTCGGTGATTCGCTCTATCTGTGGTATCCGCCAGAGCAAATGACCCGCGATCGCCTGTGGCGTGAATCAGGGCATTTCCGGCGACACAACAGCGGGCGTGTTACGCAGACTGTCGGCCTTTTCGCAAACCCGACCCGATCGCATCCAGGTGATGGTCGGCATCAACGATCTGAGGCGCGGCGCGACAGATGCGGAAGTGCTGACGAATCTGCGGCAAATCATGCGCCAACTCCGTGTCAATCATCCCCAAGCGCAAATCATCGTGCAGTCGATTTTGCCGACGCGACTCGCCAGCCTGCCCGCCACGCGAATCGATCGACTGAATGGACAAATCGCGGCGATCGCCCAGCAAGAGCGCGTTAGCTTCCTCGATCTGCAAACCTCTTTCGCGGATGGGACAGGCAACTTGCGGCCTGAACTGACGACGGACGGCTTGCACCTGAGTCAAAGCGGCTATGCCGTTTGGCAGCGGGCGATCGGCTCAATGTAGCAAGGCAGGGTGGTAGCCAGCGGGTGTCTCAGTGCCGAGATATCATCAGGACTGACGTAGCCGCCTAGAGATCAATCTCAAGCTCAAAACTCAAACTCATTTCAATGGGTTTGAGCCAGGATTTGAGTCAGTTTTGTGACTTGAGCTTTGAGCTTTGGAAATTGATTTCCTGGTATGGGTGCGTCAGTCCTGATAGGGTTGAAGTGAAATTCCTACGCAAGCTGAACGCGGTGTAGATTTACAGCGGAAATTGAGACTAGATGGATGTGAATTCCGCTAGGGATCGTGAATTTAATTAATTTTTCCTCACTCTATACATTGTGTGAAAACTCAGGTTTTGTTGAAGTTAAACAGCACGTCGATCGAACAGAGGCAACTTCTGGTATGGTTTAGGCCTTTACGCAAATCGCTTACCTGTTGTCTCAGTGGCAGTCCAGCTTAGAATCAAACCATCGTTTCTAATCTCAACCGCCATGCCGTCTGCCGTCAGCCTGTTGCAAACGGAATCTTACGATCGCGATTTGCTCGCCGCCAATCTTGATGCGCTGCTGGCTCCGCTGGGCGGCATGTCGGCCTTTGTGAAAGCGGGCGATCGCGTCCTGCTCAAGCCGAATTTGCTCACCGGAGCCAAACCCGACAAAGACTGCACGACGCGCCCCGAACTCGTTTACGCCGTTGCCAAACTCGTACAGGCAGCGGGCGGTCAGCCGTTTTTGGGCGACAGTCCCGCCTTTGGCAGTGCGGCAGGCGTTGCCAGAGCGAACGGCTACACTGTCTGGCTGGAAGAATTGGGCGTTCCGATCGTCGAACTGCACGGCCAGCGCATCGACACGGGCAGCGCGGAATTCAACCATCTGCTGTTGAGCAAAGAAGCGATCGCCGCTGATGTCGTGATCAACCTGCCGAAAGTCAAATCGCACTCGCAACTGACGCTAACTCTGGGCGTGAAAAAATTTATTTGGCTGCGTACCGGGCAAAATGAAAGCCTGGTGGCACATGGAAGCCGGAAAAGATGCGGCTCGATTCGCAACGATGCTGGTGGAAACCGCTCGTGCCATTCGCCCCAGCCTGACGATCGCAGACGGCATCATCGGACATCAAGGCAACGGCCCCAGCAACGGCGAACCCCGCCCTCTAGGAATTTTGGCGGCTTCTGCGGATGTGTTTGCACTCGATCGCGCCTTGGTGGAACTGCTGAACGTTCCCGCCGATGCGGTTCCTACGATCGTCGCGGCAGAAAGACTAGGGTTGAATACGGAGTCAATCGAATTTCCGCTGCAAACGCCGGATCAACTGCGCGTGACGGACTGGAAACTGCCCGATCGACTCCATCCGATCGACTTTGGTGCGCCTCGCGTTGTCAAATCCACGTTCAAGCATCTGTACATTCGGTTCATTAAGGAGCCGATGGCTGCTTATAGTCAAAGGGTTGGGGTTAGGGGTTGAGGGTGTGGGGTGTCGGCTGTTTCCCAAACCTTCTGCCCTCTGCCTCCTGCCCTCTGCCCTCTAAAGCGCGATCGCCAAATAAACTACATCCAGCCCGTTTTGCTCAACGCGCCTCTGAAAGCGCATTCCCGCTTTCTCCATCACGCGCTGCGAGGCAGCATTGGCGAAATCCGTGCTGCCGACGATCTGCTTGAAGCCGCATTCCTCAAAGCCAAACTCGATCATCCGCAACGCCATCTCGGTTGCCAAACCTTGACCCCAGCGGGACGGCGCAAGCCCGTAACTTAACTGAGGGGCAGGTAAACCTTCCATGATCCGAAATCCGCAAAAGCCGATCAGGTCGTTGCTTTCCCGCAGAAACACGCAGCACTGTCCCCAGCCGTGAGCCGCAAAATCGTTCCGCGTGTGATTCACTTCCGCCTACACAAATTCACGCGGCACAAGTCGGTCATCAAACAAATATCGCCGCACGTCTGGGTCGCACCAAAGCTGGTGCAGCGCGTCAACATCCTCGATCGCATACGGACGCATCCAGACGCGATCGCTATACAGTTCGATCGTCATGGCTGTTACTTGAACTCTGCACAAATTCTAATTTCTGAGTCTGAGGTTGAAATGCAATGGAAATTAAGAGCCGCGATCGACGGTGCATCTACCGATTGACTGTTTCAAATTTGATGAGGAATCGATCGCCCGCTGTGCAAATTCCGCAGTGCCAGCACAAGAAAACGGGTTGAGAAGAGTTCATTTTGGAATAAATTCTTAAGATTTGCGTACTTCTACGGCCTGTTTGAAGATAAACCCGTAGAACCTCGGTGTTTTCCTCGGTCTTTTGGCGCAGCGATCGCCCTATTTTGGATTCAAATCTAAGCCTTCCTATTACTACTGCGCCTCGGAGATTCTGTATGGTCGCTTCCTTCTACACCGCCCCTCGTTCGACCTCGTATGCTTCGCCCTTTCCTTCCGTGCTGATTGTGGACGATCAGCCGCAGGTTCGTCAGGGATTACGCACCCTGCTGGAGTTTTACAGCAACAGCAATTCACTAGAATTTCGATCGCCGGGGAAGCTTCAACCTATGCCGATGCGCTCAAGCTTGCCGCTAAACAGCCAACGCTGATTCTGCTGAATTTGGAACTAGAAGGACAGGAAAACAGCATTGCCACATTGAAGCGACTGCGCGAATTTTATCAGGGCAAAGTGTTAGTTTTGTCCGACCATCGAGAAGATGACTTGGTGTTTCAAGCAATGCAGGCAGGCGCATCAGGATATATTGTCAAAGAGCGGATGGCGGCTCAGCTTTGCATTGCCATCAACGTCATTCTTACCAATCAGGTTTACCTCGCATCTGAAGGCGTGACGCAATTTTTCCGCAGCTTTCGATCGCGCTACGATCAGGTGACGCTGATTGAACAAAAGATTCATCTGAGCGATCGCGAACGCGAAGTGTTGTCGCTGCTGGTGGAAGGCGAACCTAATGCCCGCATTGCCGAACGACTTTACATTACCGTTGCCACCGTCAAGGCGCATCTCACTTCGATTTTTGAAAAACTCAGCGTCAAAAGCCGATCGCAAGCGATCGTCACAGCACTCAAGTTTGGCTTGGTTTAATTTAAATCAATACGCTTTCAATGATTTGCTGTAGACATCAAGTAGAGCATTTCATCTGATATTAAATCTTACTCATAAAGCTGGGCGGGTGTTTGAAGCATCCGCTTTTTCTTTTCAATTCGTCCGATCGATCGCGGTCTTTCTTTCATTTTTCTCTGCCGCAATTTGCGTCCCCCAACGTGGCAAGATCAACTAGCAGAGTTGGAGCGTTGCCATGATTGGTGTTGCCGTCGTGGGTACAGGATTCGGCCAAAAAATTCACATTCCCGGTTTGCAGGTGCATCCGCAAACTCAGGTCGTCGCCGTGCATCATCGCGATTTGGCAGAGGCGCGATCGATCGCCCAAGCCCACCACATCCCCCACGCCTGCCAAACGATCGAAGAAGTCGTCGCCCTGCCGGAAGTGGCAGCCGTCAGCATTTCCACGCCGCCATTTCTCCACTTTGAACAAGCCAAAATCGTGCTGGAAGCGGGGAAGCATCTGCTGCTAGAAAAGCCAACCGCGCTTTCGGTGGAAGAAGCCGTCGCGCTCCAACAGCTTGCCGATCGACACCACTGCGTCACCAGCTTGGATTTTGAGTTTCGCTTTGTTCCGGCTTGGCAGCGCTTCGCAGAACTGCTTTCCGATGGCATCGTCGGCAACAAGCGGCTGATCAAAATCGACTGGCTGGTTTCCGGTCGGGCAGACGCGAATCGCCCCTGGAACTGGTACGCCCGCAAAGACCAAGGCGGCGGCGCACTGGGCGCGATCGGTTCGCACATGTTCGACTATGTTTCCTGGCTGTTTGGCCGGATCGATCGACTCTGCGCCCGCCTCAGCACCTCGATCGCCACTCGCCCCGATCCAATCACAGGCGAACCGCGCCCGGTCGATGCGGACGACACCTGTGCGATTCTGCTGGAACTGGCCGACGGGACGCCCGTGCAAATTGCCCTCAGTGCCGTCACCTATCAGGGACGCGGCCACTGGGTCGAGGTGTATGGCGATCGCGGGACGCTGATTTTGGGCAGCGGCAATCAGCAAGATTACGTTCACGGCTTCCGTTTGTGGTATGCCGAAGCGGGTCAAACCCTGACTGAACAAGCAATTCCGTCTCGCTTAGAATTCGATCGCACCGATGCCGATGGCCGACTCGCGCCGTTTATTCGCGTCGTCGATCGCTGGGTGCAGGGAATTGAGCAGGGGCGATCGCTTTGTCCCTCACTGCAAGAAGGCATCGACTCGCAATTTTTGATGGATCTGACGCACCAATCTAATGAAACGGGAACCTGGATCAACGTGCCAAATTTGACGAGCTACCTGCGTTGAGGTGACATCTTGACCGAGGTTTCGCGATCTAGCTGCGATCGATCTGCCGCCGATCGTTTTTCGAGAGAATCACCAGGGCGCGATCGATTTCTTGTGTCTTGATTCCACGCAGCGCGATCAAAATTGCTTTAATCAAAGCCGCTTCATCATCTGAGAGCATCACCATAATTCTGACCTCCATCAGGACTTGCGCCGGATTCCATCAGGGTTTCCGGCTTTTTTGCTTTGATTTCCATAATAGGATAATCCGGCAATTTCCGCAATATCGCAATCTCCTAAATTTAGAATTGCAGAATCCCGGATTTGGAAGTCAGCGCAGGTAAAAATAGGCGCATGAACGCCAAAAAGATGAAAAAACCTGAAGTAAGAGCCTACGTCGAGGAAGACGTTGAACGAATCGTCAAGACGATCGCAGCGTTGAGAGGAACTTCGATGAATGCCGTTGTGAATGAAGCGATCGAACTGTGGCTGAATCAGCCAGAGCAGCAGGCGACGATCGAAAAGCATCGCCTCGAAGAAATCACTGAAGAGTAGATCGCTCTTATCCTTCTTCTGACACTTTGGGCGCTCGGACGAGAGTGAAAGAATGATGGTGAATTTGCATTCAAACCGTATTTTTGAGCGGAAGCGATCGCCGTCAAAACCTTTTTATGGCACTTCATTCAGCCAAAACGTACATCCATCAGAAAGCCGATGGTGGGATTTGAACCCACGACCGCTCGATTACGAATCGAGTGCTCTACCACTGAGCCACATCGGCATAAGCCTTCACTAGCATAGCAAAAAATGCATGAGTCAGGCAAAACGGATTCGCTCAAATCAATTTTTAGACCGAGTAAAATCATCGTAGCTCGCCTAGTCCTCCAGCACCTCTACCAAAAGCCGCCTCAAGCCCCATGCCGTCTTCTTTTCAATCCGTTGCGGTAATCGATTTTGCACCCTTTTGGCGGGGCGATCGCCAATCTGTCGCCGCTCAGATCGATCGTGCCTGCCGCGAAATTGGCTTTTTCTATCTCACCAATTGCGGGATGCCCGCTGATTTGCTTGCCCAGCAGTTTGAGCAGAGCCGCCAGTTTTTTGCGCTGCCACACGACGGCCAAACAGCAAC
>JAAUTJ010000155.1 GCA_012031475.1 Leptolyngbyaceae cyanobacterium SM1_3_5
CGAGCAGGCGGCGCACAACGCGAGCAGGCAGTTCATCAAACAGTTCAGCGCGAGCATCCGGGCGCATTTCTTCCACCACTTGGCGCACCTGAGCCGCATGGAGTGAGCTAATCAGTGATTCCTGCAAATCCGGCGGCAAATATTCAAAAACGTCTCGCGCCTGCGTTTTGTTGAGCAGCCGAAAGGCGATCGCCTGCCGATCGGGAGGCAATTCTTCGATATAGTCGCCAACATCCACAGCCGGAAGCTGATTCAGTTCGCTTTTCAGCCGATTTAGATCGTCAATTTCGGTCAGCGAAGCCCGATTTTCTTGCGTCAGCATGGCAACCTCCAATGTCTCCCCCGCGCCGGGAAACATCGCTCACCGCGCTACGGAGAAGGTTTGTAATAACAAGATGGACTTCGGCCCATGAAAGTGAAAAATTCAGCATCGATACGGAGAAAACCGCATCGCTAGCTGTATCCTAACTTGCTTCTTCACCAATTCGCGATCGATCGGTCAAAATTTCAAACTTTCGGCACAAAAGCTTTATGAATCAACCCTTCTAAGTCAGCAATTCTGCTACCGATTTCAGCTATCTCAGATTTTGTACCTGTTGCATGAACCGCCCTGAAATCAAGTTCAAAGCGAACTGCAAAAGGCCGTTGAAGCCGACTGAAAAGCCGATCGCGCCAACATTCCACGATCGCGGCAGCTTCTATCATCAACCCACTGACAGATCCAAAAGGAAGCTTGCTAACTCGATCGCCTCATTTCTTAAAAGCGCGAATCGATCGAAAAATACAGGCCGTTCTCTTGCAGAGATCGATCGCCCGCCTCAATCTCGATCAGGGGAATGCCCCAGTCAACGCGGGCAGAAAAATTGTCACCCATCCGCCACACCAACCCGACGCCGACCCCCGCGATCGTTTGGGCAGGCGCAGCATCGCCAAAACTCCAGGCCGTTCCCACCTCCACAAACGGCGCAGCTTGCAGCACTCCACGCGCTTGAGGAACGCGCAAAATTGGCAGCCGCACTTCTGCTGAAAGCAACGCTCCGTTATCCGTCAGCAGCGCATCTTGCCGATAGCCGCGCACCGTCGCTTGACCGCCCAAGCCAAACTGCTCCAAGGACACAAGTTCTGCATCGGCAAGCTGCACAGTGCCCCGCAGCAGCAGTAAGGTATCGGGGGCAAGCAGCCGCACCCACTGCCCTTGTCCCTGCCACGCCAAAAAGCGCGAATCTGGTTCATCGTCGTTGATCGTGGCGTTGAACAGGCTGAGACCGAGGCTGAACTGCGATCGCACGGCAACCACATCGCGATCGCTGCGGCGCGTCCAGTCTTGCGAAAATCGCAGGGCAGAAATGCGCGTTCGGCCTTCTGCATCGGCTCCGGGTGAGAGCGGATACGGGCCACGATCGTCAAAGCCCAGTTCGGTTTGGCTTTCCTGCCGCGAGAAGGAAAGCCCCAAGGCAATTTCCTCGGTGGGCGATCGCGTCAAGGGCTGCCTGAGCGACAGTTCGTAGTAGCGCGAGGTGGCAGAGATGTCCAATGCATCGAACGGCTCTTCGATCACGCGGCTGCCAGTGATGCCAAAGGCCAAGCGCACCGTGCCGTTTTGCGGATTGATCGGCAGCGTGTAGCTCACATCAAACCCGTTGCTGCCCGCCGTATTGCTGTAGCCCAGTTGCACCGCGTCTCCCAAACCAAGCAGATTGGCCTGCGTGATGTCAGCCTGACGGCGAAAGCTGCCGACGCTGGGCGATCGATTGTTGTCCGCTCCCACCCCAAAGCTGAGCGAATCGGCCTCGGTCACTGCGACTTGCAGCAGGCTGGTTCCCGGCTGCACTCCAGCCTGCAAATCTGCCGAAATGCTGCCAATCAGCGGATCAAGCTGGAGCAGTTGCAGTCCTTCGAGCAGGCGGTTGACGTTGAGCGGGGTAGCAGCGGCTCGTGCCAGTCGATCGCGTACATAGCTCGGACGCAGGCGATCGGTTCCACTGACGTTGATTGCTTCGACTTGGCCTTCAATCACCTGAATCTGCACGACGCCGCGATCGAGCGTTTGCGGCGGAAGAATTGCGCCCGACGTGAGGTAGCCGCGATCGACATAAAGCTGCGTCACAGCAGAGCGAGCCTGCAACAGTTCTGCAAACGTCAGTTCGCGTCCGCTGAAGGGATCGGTCACTGCTGCCAGTTCTTCGGCTGTAAAGACGGTGCTGCCTGTGATCTCGAAGCGATCGACAAATACGCTCAGCGGCACGTTCGGCACGGGTTGCGGCAGCGGTGAGTCGGGCAAGGGCAGCAACTCCGCAGGCGGCGGCAGCGGTTGCAGGGCGGCGCAGGAGTAGGTGGTTCAGGGCGGGGAATGTCTCGCGGCTCAATCTCCTCAACGCCCGGAGGCAACTCAATGCCCGGAGGCAACTCGATCCGCTGGGCGATCGAACGGGTTTCCCTCACATCTAACGCCGCTTCACTCGTCGCAGGTTCGTTTGCTTGGGCGGGAGCGAGCCAGCCGAAGCCTGCCAGCAAGCAGTAAATTGCAGTGTAGTGCTTCCAGGTTTGCATAGAAATACGATACGACCTCAAGACGCCCGATCGCCTGACAAAGACCTTGAGACGAACATTAAAACACTTTAAATTTTTCCTTTTCCAGAGTCAGAAAAGAGGGATACACGGGGGAGGCAAGAGCCTGTCGAGAAAGCTGATCGCCCTTGATTCAAGACGATCGGGCGATCGCTGTCGTTGTGCCGAAGATCGGGCTGGGGTCAAGTCCGGTAATTTGCTGAAATTGGGCGGGGGTGATGGTGCTGGCGATCGATTCAGCTTCCCAAGCGTTGAGTTTGGCGTGAACCTGCTTGAGAAAGGCCAAGCCGCGCACAAGCGGAACGGCTGCCCAGCCATCGACGAGGGTTTCGACGAGGGCAAGCTCGATCAGCGGCAGCGGATAGCTGTGCAGCAGCGCATCAAGACATGGGACAAACTGCACTTCGTCCTGTCCGGCAAGCTGGTAGCTGCTGACGATGTGCTTGATGCGCTGTCGATCGATTTGTTCGCGAATGCTCATGTGGGTGTCGGGGATCGGGTGTCGGGTGTCGGCTGGAAACCCGTTTAGGAGTGGAACGATCGCGCTGGTCGAAATTGCTGGATCGGGTGCGATACACGAGAGTTTACCTTGCTATGTTGGCGATCGCGTCTGCTGCTTTGCAACAAACCTTTGCGGATGCCGTTGCTCTATTGCAAAACAGCGGTTTTATTCACACGCAATTCGATCGCTTTTAATCGCAAATGGTGAGAGGGGACGATCGTCAAACCGCGCCGCACCGGGGCGATCGGGCGATCGCTGGCGAGGGTGAAAGCGCGATCGCGCAGCAGCGTGGCTAACACTAACTTCATTTCATACAGGGCAAACGCAAGGCCGATGCAGCGGCGATCGCCCCGCCAAACGGCAAGAATTCGTAGGCAGAATATTGACGCTCCAAAAAGCGATCGGGGCGAAACTGTTTCGGATGGGCAAACACCGATTCGCGCTGGTGAGCGAGATAGATTGAGGGAATGATCACCGTGCCAACGGGCAAATCATAACCGTCGATCGCGATCGGCTGCTTGACGATACGCGGAAAAGCGTTGATGGCGATCGGATAAAGGCGCAGCGTTTCCTGACAGACGGCGTTCAGGTAAGGCAGTCGGGCGATCGCGGTCGGTTCGGCTTCGGCGGGCAGCACGTCTAATTCATCAAGCAGCTTGGTTTTCACGTCGGGCAGTTTGTGAATCCAGTAGAGCGCCCAAGCGATCGCGGAAGCTGTCGTTTCATGTCCGGCAAACAGCAAGGTCAGCAGTTCATCACGGATTTCGCGATCGCTCATCGGCTGGCCTTCGCTGTCTTTGGCGGTCAGCAGCAGCGAGAGAATGTCTTCGCGATCGATGGACTGCGATCGACGAGTTTGTTCCAGCAGCGCTTTGCGATCGGCAATTTCGGCATAGAGGAGGCGATCGATCTGTTCGCGGCGGCGCAAAAATTTCCCCCAGAGACTCCACGCGCCCCAGTCTTGCTGCAATTTTGGATAGAACAGCAAAAACGAACTGAAGGGCGAATTAAACGTTTCCAGCAAATCGCGCAGCAGTTGCCGCAGTTGCTCAAATCGCTCTCCGTCATGCAGGCCAAACACAGCCGTGAGAATCACCCGCAGCGAAATTTCCTGGACGGCAGGCCGCACGGCAAAGGCTTGATTCAACTCGTACTGCTGCATCACCTGTCGCGTCAGATCGATCATCAGTTGGCCGTAGGCTCGCATTCGATCGCCATGAAACGGCGGCATCAAAAGCTGTCGCTGTCGCTGATGTGGTTCACCGCCAAGCAAAATCAGCGAAAATTCGCCCAGCAGCGGCAGCAAGACGCGATTGCTCTCGGACGAATCAAGCTGGGTTGCACTGGCCGTAAAATCGTTTGCAGGGCGGTCGGACTGCTGAAGTAGAGCAGCGGCGGCTCCTGCTTGCCCAAGACGCGAAAGCAGTCGCCAAACTGCCGCAATCGCGCATCTAGCGTGTCGATCGGGCGCAAAATCCAGTTGATCGTTTGCAGAAAAGCAGGCGTTTGAGGGCCATTGGGAAGCCGCATCGCGTTTGTCCGGTGAAGGTGAAGGGACGTGAGATCTCGCGTCTTTACGGGGGAGGGGTGAAGAGACGTGAGATCTCGCGTCTTTACGGGGGAGCAGTCTGCCCAACACCTGCCCCCGACACCCGACACCCCGATTCCCTACACCCTACTCCGGCGGTGGCAGCACGGTAAAGCCGCCATCCGGCTGCGGCACAAATTGTCCGCCAAGCTGTTCGATCCGCTCGATCGCCGTTTGGCGAGTGCGATCGTCGGGCGCACTGCTCAGTACGAGAACCCAAGCGCCGATTTGTGCCTGTCTGCTGTCGAGATTGCGAGCAAGGGTTTGGGCAGTTCGTTCCGAGACGATGGCGGCGTTTTCGGCTTCCGGCAGGCCAGAGGCTCGCGCCCATTCTGCGGCCTTCAGGAACGACTGGCGGGCGGCTTGGGCATCACCGAGAAACAGCAGTTCGTCGATCGCTTTGTTGCGCCAAACGTAAAAAGAACCGGGGGGATTGGTCGGCGTCATCGACTGCAAGCCTTGGTTCATCAGCGCGATCGATCGCTCTGGCTGGGCGGCAAACAGCGCAGTGCTGCTCGACAAAAATGGATAAACCTGTAAGAAGCGGGGATCGCGGTTAATCACCACGTCGAAAAATTCGGGACTGAGGCGATAGTCGGTGGCAAGTCGGGCGGGTTGATCCCCGAAATACTGCAAAAAACTCAAAAACGCCCAGTCTGCCACCCAATTGTCGAAGCCGAACGTCGGTGCTTTTTCCAGCAGATTCAGCCGTGCGGTTTGAATCATCGTGTCACGCTGAATTTGGGCGGGGTTGGGCGTTTCGCTGGCCGCTTGAATCTGACGCAGTTGCGGCAGTTGCAGCAGCACGATCGCCACCAGTCCCACGATGACCAGGCCAATGCTGATCAGGGAAGCGATCGATCGTGGTTGCCGAGTGATGGTCATCACAGTCTCCCACCCAGAACAGTCTCCTACCCAGAGGTGAGTGATCATTCGCGATCGCGCTTGGGTACTCTCTAGCATAATTGCCCTGACCTCACTTTATGGCTCCCAAAACTGCCAAGCAGCAATTTCTGGTCATTGCTTCTGCCGCTTTGTTTTTCGGTTCAACCGCAGCGGCGGCAATTCAGTTCGTTGTCCACCTCAACACCCAATCTACGCCTGTTGTGGACGATCGCATCCTGCTTCAGCAGCAAGCGCAGGGATATGAAGCGATTCTTCAGAGCGAACCGGATAACCAAGCGGCACTCGAAGGCTTGATGCGATCGCGCATGGCATTGGACGATCCCAGGACAGCCGAACCGCTCACCCGCTTAATTGAACTGCATCCGCAGCGGGAGGATTATGCTAACTTGATGCGCCGCCTCAAAGCGCAACAGGCCGGAACGCCGATCGAAGCAGCGCCAATCAGCGGTAGCGGGGCGATCGAATCGCTCCATTCCCAGTAGTTCTCAGTCGCCATGCCCCCACGATGACTAGCTTTCAACCGTCCGGACTCGATCGCCTCATTCCCCCAGAAATCAAAGACGACGATTTTTCGCAGATTATTCAAACGCTGGCTCGTCGGCCAGAAGTTCACACGGTTCTTGAAATCGGTTCCTCGTCGGGAGCGGGCAGTACCGAGGCGTTTGTGAAAGGACTGCGGGAAAATCCCAACCAGCCGCTGCTGTTTTGCATGGAGGTGTCCAAGGCGCGATTTGCCGCTTTGAGCGAGCAGTATCGCGAGGATGCATTTGTGCGGTGCTACAACGTTTCATCGATCGCCCGCGACCAGTTTCCCACTGCGGAAGCAATCATCGACTTTTACAACCACACGCCCAGCAATCTCAACGTTTATCCGCTTGATCTGGTGCTGAGTTGGCTTCAGCAGGACATTGAATATGTCGAGAATTCTGGCGTGTCAGAAAGCGGGATTGAGCAAATTCGGCAGGAGAACGGGATCGATCGCTTTGACCTGGTGCTGATTGACGGGTCGGAATTCACCGGGGCGATCGAGCTAGAAGCCGTGTATGGCGCAACGTTCATTTTGCTGGACGATATTTGCACGTTCAAAAACCACCACAACCACCAGCGCTTGCGTGACGATCCCAATTACGCGCTGATTCACCACAATCCGCAGCGGCGCAACGGCTTTTCGGTTTTCCAGCGAACGAATCTCGATTTGCCCGTGCATTTTTTGACGATCGTCCTCAATGGCGAACCGTTCATTCGCTACCACCTGGAGATTTTCAAGCAGTTGCCGTTTCGCTGGCACTGGCACATCGTCGAAGGCGTGGCGGACTTGAAGCACGACACGGCTTGGAGCTTACGCAGCGGCGGCTCGATCGCGCCCGACCTGCACGATCGCGGCCTCAGTCGAGACGGCACAACGGTTTATCTTGATGAAATTCAAGCGCAGCATCCTGACCAGATTTCGATCTATCGCCCGCCCGTCGATGCATTTTGGGACGGCAAGCGCGAAATGGTGAATGCACCGCTGAGCAATATTCAAGAGTCTTGTTTGCTGTGGCAGGTGGATGTTGATGAACTGTGGTCGATCGAGCAAATCATCGCCGCTCGCGATTTGTTTGTGCGCCATCCCGACAAAACGGCGGCGTTCTACTGGTGCTGGTATTTTGTGGGCGAAACGCTGCTGATCAGCAGCCGCCACTGCTACGCCCAAAATCCGGCTCAGGAATGGCTGCGGACTTGGCGCTATCAGCCGGGAGACGTTTGGGCAGCGCATGAACCGCCGCGATTGGTGCGGGGCGATCGAGACGTGGCGGCGATCGATCCGTTCAGCCATGACGAAACCGAAGCAGCAGGATTGGTCTTTCAGCATTTCGCTTACGTCACGCCCGACCAGCTTCAGTTTAAAGAGCAGTACTACGGCTACAAAAATGCCGTTTTCCAATGGCAAAGGCTGCAAGCCGAATCGCGATTTCCCGTCCGGCTGCGGCAGTATTTTCCCTGGGTGCGCGACTTTACCACTGTCGATCGCGCCCAGTCCTGCGGCGTTGTGCCGATCGCGCAGCGCTCCCGGAACGGTATCGCGCATTTGGTAAATGACACTTGGCAGTTTCAATCACCCGACGAGTTTCCGCCCTCTGCGGTCACGCTGCCCGTGCCGCAAATTGCGATTGATGGCGTTTTCTTTCAACTGCACAAAACCGGAATTGCGCGAGTGTGGCAGTCGCTTTTGGAGGAATGGGCGCAAACGGACTTTCGGCATCATCTGGTTTTGCTCGATCGAATGGGAACCGCGCCGGACATTGCAGGCATCCGCACGATCGTGATCGACCCCTATCGAGACGGCAAGCGCGATGGCCTCGCCTCCTCTGGGCGGCCTTTCCTGCAATCCGTTTGCGATCAATTGAGTGCTGATGTTTTTATTTCGACCTACTTCACCACGCCCGAAACCACGCCCTCTGTGCTGCTGGTTCACGACTTGATCCCGGAAGTGATGGGCGAAAATCCGAATCACCCGATCGTGCAAACCAAACGACAGGCGATCGAATATGCCGCCGACCATCTGGCGATTTCGCAAAACACCGCCCGCGATCTAGTCCGGTTCTATCCGCAAGTGGAATCGGTGACAGTGGCGTACTGCGGCGTTTCATCCGCATTTTCGCCCGCTTCGGCTGAGCAAATCGCCCAGTTTCGCCACCGCTACGGCATCCAGAAGCCCTACTTTTTGGTGACAAGTGCCGACAATCCCAGCCCGTACAAGAACAATCAGCTTTTCTTTGAAGCGATCGCCCATCTCGCCACCAAAACCGGATTCGAGATTGTCTGCACGGTTCTGTCGCCCGTTCTGCCGGACGAATGGCGCGATCGATCGGCGGGCTGTACGGTTCATCTGCTGCGGCTGACGGATGCGGATCTGGCGCTGGCTTACGCGGGTGCAATTGCTTTGATCTATCCGTCGCGCTACGAAGGCTTTGGAATGCCCGTCCTGGAAGCGATGGCCTGCGGCTGTCCGGTCATCACCTGCGCCAATAGCTCGATCGTGGAAGTGGGAGATCAAGCCGTGCTGTATGTGCCAGAAGACGATCCGATCGCCCTTGCAGATGCCCTGTGTGAAGTGCAAAAGCCAAGTGTGCGATCGCGCTTGATTGCGGCAGGACTGGCGCGATCGACGCAATTTTTCCTGGTTAAACATGGCACAAATCGTTCAAACTCGTTTGATTTGCCGCCTACGCTAACCTGTCGTCCACCCGACCGACTCGCCACTGGCGATTTTTCCCGACTGGCCAGCAGCCTGAAGATGTTGCTGTAT
>JAAUTJ010000156.1 GCA_012031475.1 Leptolyngbyaceae cyanobacterium SM1_3_5
CGTCTTGGTGAAGTCCAGCCGCCGCGCAGACATTCATACACGGCGCGACCGTAGTTCTTGGCTGACAAACCGAGCTTCGGCTTGATCGTGCAGCCCAAGAGCGGACGACCATATTTATTGATCTTGTCGCGCTCGACCTGAATGCCGTGAGGCGGGCCTTGGAACGTTTTCAGGTAGGCAACGGGGATGCGAAGATCTTCCAGACGCAGGGCGCGGAGGGCTTTGAAGCCGAACACGTTTCCGACGATCGAAGTGAGCATGTTCGTCACCGAGCCTTCCTCGAACAGATCGAGCGGATAGCGATGTAGGCGATGAACTGACCGTCATCGGCTCCGCGCACGGGTTCGATGTCGTAGCAGCGGCCTTTGTAGCGATCGAGATCCGTCAGCAAGTCCGTCCAAACGGTTGTCCAGGTTCCGGTTGAAGACTCAGCGGCAACGGCGGCTCCGGCTTCTTCCGGCGGCACTCCGGGCTGAGGCGTGACGCGGAACGCCGCCAAAATGTCGGTATCCTTGGGCGTGTAGTCCGGCGTGTAGTAAGTCAGTTTGTAGTCTTTGACCCCGGCCTGATACCCAGCTTTGGACTGAGTTCGTGTTTGAGAATAAGACATTGTTTCCCTTCTTTGTGAATCACTGAAAATCCGAACTGGCGGATCGTGGCGAACCCTTTCTCACTTGCCAAAACTGACAAAATGAGCTTTCCATCTCAAGACACAACTTGCGACAACGAAAACGATCGGCGATAAAACTTAGGGCTTGTGAAACTCACGACTGATGCGACAAACGCTCGATCGAATCGCCCTCTCCGACGGGTTCAACAGTCATAGTATCAGGAATCGATCGGTCAAATTCGGTTCAAACTTTGAATTGTTCTTGGGTCTTCTATAACTACCATTATATTTCTAACATTTTCTTAATCTTGTGTTGAATCGTCGCGTTTTTGTGCTTCTTTCTAAAGCATTGCTACGCCTCTACACCAAAATGTGCAGCGCTCAATCTCTAATTTATAAAGATTTGTAAAACAAAGAGGCGATCGACATAGCCGATAAAAAATCCCTCAAAACAGAGGGATTTCGGCGTTATTTGATCAGAGGCGATCGCCTTTCGTGAAGGCTTTGCTTACTTCTCAATCTTCAGCGAGAGAATTTTGTCCCCTTTGCGAATCGAGTTGACCACATCCATATTTTCCGTTTGTCCAAACGTCGTGTGAACGCCGTCCAGGTGCGGCTGCGGCGAATGGCAGATGAAAAACTGACTGCCGCCCGTGTCGCGTCCGGCATGTGCCATCGACAGGGTTCCGGCCTTGTGCTTGTTTGAGTTAATTTCGCACTTGATGTTGTAGCCAGGACCACCTGTGCCCGTGCCTTTCGGACAGCCGCCCTGAACCATAAAGTTGGGAATGACGCGATGGAAGACCAAACCGTCGTAGAAGCCTTTTTCGGCCAAATCGACGAAATTCTTGACCGTAGCGGGCGCATCTTCGTCAAATAAGTCGAGATTAATCGTGCCTTTCTCGGTTTCCATAATGGCGCGAGTCATGAAGCTACCTCAGCAAATCAACATTTCTTAGAGGACAAGGAAGCAAATCGCTCCCGTCGATTCACCTTACCCTAAAGTCGATTCGCCCTGCCAAATTTTCCGCAAATCTCGATCGCGTCCAATTAAACCGTCGCTGATTTTCCAACCGCACTTAATATTTGAGATGACAGGATATTTGAGATGACAGGCAAACCGCTTGAAATGACTGCGAGGTCGATCGTGAAAGGACTGCAAGGCAAAACGGCACTGATTACCGGAGCGAGTTCAGGTATTGGGCAGGCGATCGCGATTCGTCTTGCTCAAGAAGGCTGCAACGTTGCGATCAACTACCGCAAAAGTGCAGAAGAAGCCGAAGACACTGAAGAAATGGCGCTGCAATCTGCCTGCGGACAAGCGGCGGAATGCGGCGTTGAAACGCTGCTAATTCAAGGCGATGTTTCCCAAGAAGCAGACATTATTCGCGTGGTGAACGAGACGATCGAAAAATTTGGCAGTCTCGACATTTTGATTAACAATGCCGGAATCCAAACCGAAAGTGCTTCTCATGAAGCATCCACTGAAGAATTCGATCGCATTATTGCTGTCAATTTGCGCGGTGCTTATTTATGCGCCAGAGAAACGATTAAACATTGGTTAGAACAGCAGCGATCGGGCGTCATTATCAACATTTCCAGCGTTCATGAAATCATTCCTCGCCCGATGTACATCAGCTATTCGATTAGCAAAGGTGGCATGGGCAATTTAACAAAAACCTTGGCGTTGGAATACGCCAATCGCCGCATTCGCGTTAATGCGATCGCGCCTGGAGCGACGATCACACCCATCAATGAAAGCTGGACAGCAGACCCCGAACAGAAAGCAATTGTCGAGAGTCATATCCCAATGGGACGCGCCGGAACATCGGAAGAAATGGCGGCAGCAGTCGCGTTTTTAGCTTCGGATGAAGCCGCCTACATTACCGGACAAACGCTGTACATTGACGGCGGATTAACGCTGTATGCCGATTTTCGTGAAGCTTGGTCTGCTTAGATCAAAGCGGGTTTCGATCGCAGATTTTTCAATCTGTTCATTCTCTCTGTTCGATTAACGGGTGGAGCCAAACCAAGGCCGAAAGTCGATCGCGCTTGCTCAAACCGTCGCGCCTCGATCGCTTCTGCCCCGACACCCGACCCCCAACACCCGACCCCCGATCGCCCTCCAAATCTCACTTATGCGTAAATCCGGTTCTCTGCCACTGCTGTGTAGCTTTTTCCTGCTGACCCTGTTGCTTTCGAGTTGCGATCGACTGCGCTTTGTGCAGCAGCAGGCCGAAGCCCGATTCACCATTCGCGTTTCTGGCAGCACACCCGGAATTTATGCGGTGGATGGAACAGCCAATTTGCCCGATGGCACCAAAATTAACGTCATTGCCCTGCGCTACCTTGAGCCGGGAAATGCTGCTTCCGCCAAACTCAACCCCAACCCGACCTATTCAATTTTGGCCTACCAGTCGATCGAGGTGAGCCAGGGCGAATGGCAGTACCGACCTGAACCATGTGGCGAATTGCTCGCGACGGGCGGCTGCAAGAAAACTGGCAGCAAGAACAGGAACAGCTTGGCGTCACTTTTGCTGCCGACGAACAAGTTTTGTTTCTCGCCACCCTCGACCCGATCGAAAACCTCAGCCAGCTAGAGCAAGACCTCGACGCGCAAAACCTCCAGCTTGCCAAAGGCATAATCCGCACCGGAAGAGACGGTCTGCGCTTCGCCCAAATCGATTATCTGATGGCGATCGCCCCCCCGACTGGAAAAACCGCTCCCCCACCCCTCAACCCCGATGCCGAAAACGGCGGCTGGGGCAGACGCTACCTGGTTCCGCAAGAACCGCAAAATCCCACCCCGATCGATCGCCCCACCGAACGCCAAACCAATGCCCCCTCGCGGCCTGAAGAGTTTTTGCAGTGAAGGAGCATTGGGCGATCGAGACGCGAAATCTTCACGTCTGTACGAGTTGAGTGTTGGCAAAAGAACACAGGACCTTACGCAAAAAATCGATTCTCGCCCCCTAGCTCCCAGCAGAGAGCAACCGGATTGGAAGTCTCCCCCTTGGGGGATTTGGGGGCGAGTGCGTCAGTTCTGAAAGCAGTCTAAAGAGCGATCGATTCTGTCACCCTTCAACCCATTTCCCACCAACTACAGACCCGTCGATTCATCATGTTCTGCCGTCGTCGGATCAACTCCCATCGGCGCAACGATGTTGCGGAACAGCGTGATTTGCTCGCCAAAATCGATCGCCTTGATTTTCTCAAGCACCTGCTGCAACTCACCCGACAGTTCATATCCCGGTGGCATCGGAATGATTTCGCCGCCGTCCATGCCTTGCGCGAGGCGATACCAAACCAGCAGCTTCGTCGTGTCGCTGAGCGCCCCATATTCGCGGCAAATCAGCGTGTTTTTGTGTTCGATCAAATCGCGCTGAATTTGAAGCTGTTCCTCCTGCGATTTCTCCTTCACCTGATTGTAAAGACCTTCGGCAATTTCCGGCGAAACCGTGCTGGCAGCGGGAGCCGCAGGCGTAATCGATTCGCCCATTTCGGTGTAGACGAACCAAAATAGCGCCAGTTGATCGTCCGTTGCCAAGCTTTGAAACGCGCTGACCAGTTCTTCAGAAGAATTAGAAGTTGTATATGTCATAGCTGTTACCATTCGTCTTTCGCAATCTATCAAGCGCGATCGATCCGTCAAACTCGCTACAGACAGAACTGAACAACCTGACTTTCGGCAGAGGAAAATCAAATTGCTTTTATCAAAATGAAGTTTGTCGAACTTGCGATCGCACCATGCAGCTTTCAGGAAAAGTCGCACTGATTACCGGAGCCGGATCGGGAATTGCCAAAGCCACCGCGATTTTGATGGCCGCAGCAGGCGCAAAAATTGGCGCACTCGATCGCGCTGAAGACGACCTTAAAGAAACCATTCAGCAGTGCGAAGCCAAGGGCAGCGAAGCGATCGCGATCGCCGCCGACATTTCGCAGCCCGATCAGGTTGAGCAAGCCGTGAAAAAGCTGGTCGATCGCTTCGGACACATCGATATTGTGTTCGCAAATGCCGGAATCAACGGCGTTTGGGCACCGATCGAAGACCTGACGCCGGACGAATGGGACAAAACGATCGACATCAATCTGAAAGGCACATTCTTGACCGTGAAATATGCCGTGCCGCATTTGAAGCAGAACGGCGGATCGATCGTCGTCACGTCTTCGGTCAACGGAACGCGCATTTTCAGCAACTCTGGCGCAACCGCTTACTCCTGCTCAAAAGCCGCACAGGTGGCCTTTACCAAAATGATTGCCGTTGAACTGGCTCCGCACAAAATCCGAGCCAATGTGGTGTGTCCGGGCGCGATCGAAACCAACATCGGCGCATCGACCGAGCAGCGCGACCTGGAAGAAATCAAAATTCCGGTCGAATTTCCCGAAGGCAAAATTCCCCTGACGCACGGCGATCCGGGCAAATCCGACCAGGTTGCCCAGCTTGTGCTGTTTCTGGCCTCAGATGCCGCCAGCCACATCACCGGAACGGAGGTGTGGATCGACGGAGCCGAATCGCTGCTGAAGGGTTAGCGGGTGGGTTGAACCATGTGGGTGTTTTGCTGCGGCATGTTTCGATCGGCCTCGACGCTGCAATTTCAAATAACCTCGCAGCTTGTGCAAGAATCCGGTACGGGCATTCAGGTCGGCTGGATTGACGCGAAGCGATTTGCCGAAGTGCGATCGAGCTATCCCGATGCGGGCTACAAAGTGATTAAAGTTCACCTTTGCCCCGCAGCAATTCAGGCAGAATTTCGCGCAGGCAACGCGCTGGGAATCTACATCCACCGCGACATCCGCGATGCTTACGCCTCCATGATGAAGCAGCGGCAAAAATCGTTTGATTTTTTGTGGAACGAAGGCTTCCTCGACACCTGCCTGGAAAGCACCAAGCCTGGACGCAACTGCCCAATGTTCTGATTTCCGAATACGCTCAGGTGATGGCCGATCTCACGAGCGAAGTCGATCGCATCGCCCAACATCTCAAGATTCCGATCACAGCCGATCGCGCTCGATCGATCGCCTGCGCCCACACCCTCGACGCCCAGCAGCAGCGCATCGCCCAATTTCGCCAGCAGCTTCTCCAAACCCCGCTCAACCCCAGCGACCACCGCGAAATCGTCGATTATCACGACGAAGCCACCTTGCTGCACATGAACCACATTGACTCTGCCAAGATCGATCGCTGGAAAGAAGATTTGACGGCGGAGCAGGTCGATCGAATTGAGGCGAGGTTGAGGGAATGGGGTG
This sequence comes from Leptolyngbyaceae cyanobacterium SM1_3_5, assembly GCA_012031475.1. Taxonomy (GTDB): domain Bacteria; phylum Cyanobacteriota; class Cyanobacteriia; order Elainellales; family Elainellaceae; genus JAAUTJ01. Next base: position 5,858 of record JAAUTJ010000156.1, read on the forward strand.
TCGGAGGCAGGGGTTAGGAGGCAGAAGGTCAAGGCGATCGATTCCTTAACCTCCAAAAATTCCTCAACTGGGAAACCGCCGCACCTGATAGCCACCTGCATCGACAATTTCGTGTGTCTCCCCCATGACGGCATTAAATTCTGCATCCAGTCGCGCCAACGCCTCAGCAGGAACAGACTTCCAACTCTCGAAGCTCTCCCAGCGGATGACCAAAACCACTTCATCAAAGCGATCGGGACTGATCCAGACTTCTTTACTAAGAAAACCCGGATGCTGAGAAAGCCCCGCCGTCCAAATTTCATGATCTTTTTGTACAAACAGTTCGCGCAGTTCCGGCTCAACCCGCACCCGCAGCCACTCGATCACCATACTTCACACCACCCCATACTTCGCACCACCATCGCGCAAATTTGCCAGAATTAAATTAGCGATAATATCGATCGACATTCAAGCATATTCTCCTGACCTATGGATAGTGATAACCTGCTCAAGCAGCTTTTGATGATCGGCGTGAGTACGACAACCCTGGTTGCCGACAAAGTGCGCGAAGTCAGCGACCAGTGGGTGCGCGAAGGCAGAATCGACCCGGAACAAGCCAGCGTTTTCGTCAACGACCTGATGCAGCAGCTTAAAAGCGAACAGGGCAACCTCGAAGAGCAGATGCAGCGGCAACTCCGCAAAACCCTCCAAGACCTCGGCGTACCCCGCCAAAGCGAAATGGACGAACTGCGCGGACGGCTCGATCGCCTTGAACGGCAACTGCGCGACTTGGAAAACAAACGCTGGTAGTTTCACCATTAGTTCTACCATGCAAGAATTTGGTGCGAAAATTTGGGTGGATTTCGTCAAGGAGACAAACCGTGCGAGAGATTTTGATTAGCGTCGGCGTCATGTTGGTGTGCATTGTCTTTCTGGTTGTGGCACAGTTCAACCAGCCCCAAGCCGCCATTGCCACACCGCTTCAGCCCCCGATCGAACAAGCCCAACTTTCCACACCCATGCCAGACAACGCACCAGACGACGCCACCGAACCCGCCTCTACGTCGGAAACTACACCAGAAACAGCCAGCCCAGAATCCGCCACACCAGAAGCCGCCACCACTACCGATTCCGGCCTGCAATATGTTGACCTCGTGGAAGGAACCGGAGCCGTCCCTCGCGCCGGACAAACCGTCTACGTTCACTACACCGGAACGCTGGAAGACGGCACAAAGTTCGATAGCTCCCGCGATCGCAACCGTCCGTTTTCGTTCCGTTTGGGTGCAGGACAAGTGATTCGCGGCTGGGACGAAGGCATCTCAACCATGCGCGTCGGTGGTCGCCGTCAACTGGTGATTCCGCCCGATTTGGGCTACGGGTCGCGCGGCGTTGGCCCCATTCCGCCCAACTCCACGCTGGTGTTTGATGTTGAACTATTGAGAATTGGTTAACAGTTTGGTTCAGTAGAAAATTGGTTCAGTAGAAAAACCGTCTCGATCGAGACGGTTTTTTTATTGCAAAAATTCGGCTCCGCATCGCGATCGCTCCATTTCGACAACCGAATCAGTTCGATCGGTGACTCAGTTGGCGATCCGAAATGATCCTGTTTTGACCGTGCTGTGTACATCCAAGAGAACCAGAAATTGTAAAAACTGTATGAATTGCTGCTGAAAGTCCATCAATTGCAGATTGCATGGCAGATCAATTGTTGCGGCAACGATCGACTGGAGGTGAGTTGATACAGCAAATGGCGAGTCGGGCTGAATGAGCGTTGTGATCGATCGCCAACGCTGGACAAACGCCGCCTACTCGCCAATGCTGCTGTCAATCGATCGAGCGATCGCGAATCGATTAGCCCACCGATCGGACGGCAAAGCCAACCAGATTTACCGCAGTTGTGCCGACGGTAACTGTACCGAGATTGGTGGTCGCTCCGGTGGTTAAGTTGACGCTGAACAAGCTAGACCCAGAGGTTGCATAGGCAGTATTCACCGAGCTAGCGTCAGTCAAGATGTCGAATCCGGTGTTGGCTCCAAAGTTGACTCCACCCAACGCGCCCACCGTAAACAGAGTGCCTGTGTTGGGCGAAACCGGACTGCCGTTGGAACTTCCCTGCTGAACCAGCACATCTAGGGCAGTGTCAATTCCAAACAGTGTCGTTGCGGTTGAGCCAGAGAAGTTATTGGTGTAGGCAGACGCCGTGACGGTCGGATTCGCAGCGGCATTGACATCACCCGCAGCGTAGGCAAGCGGTGTATCTGTCCCTGCGATCGCGCCTGTGTCCGGGTTCAAGCGCAAGTTCTCATCGGCATCGCTCACCACGCGAATTCGGTCTACGGTCGGGTTAAAGTCGAGGCCGACTGCCGTTCCGGTCAAGGCAGGACTGAGCGGCGTTGGGCTGACTGGCGTTGCGCCGCCAGTCGTCAGGTTGATCGTGTAGAGCTTGCTGGCCGTGCTGAGCGCGAACAACTGATTGGTTGCTGGGCGGAAATCAATACTGCGGAGCGTTTCTCCGGTTGGCAGTCCGGTGACGGCAACATCAACGGCCTGAGTTGGCGCAGTCGGATTGAACGCAACCAAGCGATTTGTGTCGGTCAAGCCAAACAGTTGCAGCGGAGTAAGGCTAAAGCGCAAGTCGTAGTTCGTAGATGTGTTTCTAGAAGCGGGAAAGACTCGAACAAAATATTCACCAGCAGCCAGATTGGTGCTGAGCAAATCTCTCGCTGTCCCTGGATTAGTTGCAGTTCCAATAATGCTGCCGCTGCTGTTGATCAATTGCAGATTGGCATCTGCGCTCAAACCTTCCAGGGTCAAGTTGAGGTTGCTCGGAGCAGTGAGATTGACTTTATAGTAGTCCTCAGAATCGGCTCCTCCGATCGCATCTTTTGCCAGGAAGGTGTTCGCGTCGAAAGAAATCAGGTTCGCCGTATCGATCGTGCTGCCACCCAGATCGACATCATCAAATGAAAATTTCAGTCTTGATATTTCGGACTGGCCGCTTTTGATCTTGACTCGG
>JAAUTJ010000157.1 GCA_012031475.1 Leptolyngbyaceae cyanobacterium SM1_3_5
GGTTGGGGGTTGGGGGTTGGGTGTCGGGCGCTACGGTCGGTAGATGCTGCTTCTGTGGCCGACTTTCACAACCAACACGATTAGCGCTTTGTCTTGAAGCTCATAGACGACGCGATAGTCACCAATGCGGATGCGGTACAGGTTTAGGCTGCCTTCCAGTTTCACCACGCCGGAGGGCAGCGGCGATTCTGCCAGCGCGTCAATTTTTGGCTGGATGCGCTGCTGAATGCTGGGAGGCAGCGCTTTGAACTGTTTGGTGGCTCTGGCTGCAAATTCGATTTGATAGGGCATTGACTACAGCCCGACCTCAGCCTTGAGCGATTCCCAGGAAACCGTGCCTTCGGTTTTGACTTCTTCAAGCGCAATCAGCGCGTCTTGCAGGTCTTCCTGATTTTCGATCGCCTCGATTTCTGCTTCCTCTGTCTGCTGAGTTTTGAGAAACAGCAAATAGTGCAGAACTTCTAAAATCAGGGATTCGGGCGCTTTTTCGAGTTCTTGGGTAAGCCGTTCTTTGGCGTTCATGGTGCTGTGAGTTGGAAGCTATTCTCAGCTTAGCGAGTGGCATGAAGAAACCCGCGATCGGGGGTTGGGGTTGGGTGTTGGGGGTTGGGCGAAAAGAAACCCGCGATCGAGGCGATCGCGGGTTAGCAGGTGTGGTACAGACGCTCACTTGACGCTTGGCGGAATGGTGTCTAGTCACTTGTCAATTGACGCTTGACTAGACGGCTTGACGCGCTCTGGGTAAGGAACTTGACCGCTTGACAGAAAATTGTCAAGTGTGTCAAGTGAGGCGTCAAGTGGGATCGATCGCCCATTCGAGCTTGTCGCTTCTCCGCGTAGTTTGTCCAAGTCCGCCGGTCCGCCAAGTTGGCAGAACAAATCGCGAATTTGCTCAGGGGAACAATTGCGAAAGGCTCTACTTTTCTGCTTGACTGCCGAAGCAGACATCCAACCGTAGTTGGTTGAGAGGCGAACAAGAGACATGAGCATTTGTGCAGTTTCAGACTCTTCCTCCTCAGTCGGTTGCTCTGGCATGGGCTGCGCTGGTGGGATGAGTTGGGGCGGCTGATTGATGATGGGCTGTTGCGTTTCAGGGAAATATTGCGAGTAGAGTTCTCGCTTGATTGCCTCCTCTTCGAGTGCGTATTGATAGTCAATGAGTTCTTCATTTTCATCTTTTCGCGGGCTTGGGAATGCCCTTGAATTTGCAGCGTTTCTGCTAGGCGATAGGCATAAAGAAATGTGCCGATCGAGCCAGAAAGTGAAGCGAAGATGATGAACTTTGGCGCTTTGATGCTGACAGGAACGACCCACAAAAATAGCGCACCCAGCAAAGCAAGCATGTATTTCGATTGGGGTGTGAGTCTTTCTAAGCGGAGAGCCATACCAAGCCACCTCCCATCAGAATTGCCAGAAACACGAATGCCAGCAGGCCGTAATATTGCTCGACTGTGAGCTTAAAGACGACGTGCATCACGTCATCCAGCAGCAGGCCGAGAATCAGACATAGAAAAAGGCCGCAGTAGATCGCTTTGCCTACTGCGGCTCCCAAGGGATTGATCGCTGCTAGCCACGCGATGAGCGAACTAGCAGCGCATCCCGCACCCAGAAGGGCGATGAGATGCGCTGTCGTCATGGCTATGCCCTCAATCCGCGATATTTGACAGCGACCGCATCGACTTTCATTTGAGCAGTTTCAGCAGCGCGATCGGTTGAGAAGCCCAGCTTGGCGTAGACATCCCGCAGGTTGTGCATGTGTTGCCCCAGCGCCACGTTTGCCCCGGTCATGACGGCGGTGGCGTCTGCCACTTTGGAAACGTGCTTGCGATGTGCAACTTGGGTCTTGGCAGCAGCGGCCACGATCTTCGATTGGGCAGCGTAAGCGCGTTGGGCTTGTTCTGCTCCCGATTCGGCAATGCTGGCAGCGCGAGTCAGGTTGTCAGCTTCGGCCATTGTGAACATCCGGGGCTTGCGTTCGGTGCGTGGCAGGTCGATGTTCTGCATGTCGCCTGGTTCAAGCGGGGTGATGCCGTTCTGTGGACGTTCCATCAGCGCTCCGGTGCTAATGGTGGTTTGTCCGTAGTTGGCGAGGCGATCGCTGTTGCCTCCGCGTCCGGTCATTGAGTTGAAAAGTCCCATTGTTCAAGTTCTCCTGTTGTTCGTAATTTTTGACGTGCAGTTCAAGGGGTGAGACGGTCGGCAAGCTGGCGGCTGGTGGTGGACGTGCGCGGCGATCGATCGCTACGCACCAGCCGCGAAAAAAGGATCTGTCCTCAGCAGCGCAATCCAGAAAACAACGGTGAGCGCAGAGAAGACGCCGCTGAGGGCATAGGCACGGCGCGGATAGAAGTAGTCGATATTCACGAATCCGGCCATCCAGAAGCCGATCGACAGTCCGAGCATGAGACGAAGAATGAAGATCATTTCTGTCGCCTCAGTTGCCACAAAAGGCGAGGCAGTTGCGATCGACAATCTGCGGCTGAATGCGATCGACAATCACCGGAGCGGCGGCTTCATGCTGGGATCAACATTGAGAACCAACGCGATCGCTCCCAGGCGACGCCAACGGCCACGACTCGGTAGGCGAAATCATGAGACTGCATGGTGCTGAGTCGATCGAGCGGAACCATTGCGATCTGTTTGCCGTTGTGTTCGATGATGTGGAACTGTTCTTTCTGCGGCTGGAATGGCTGGATTGATTGGAATTGATGCTTGAGTTGGCTCATGATGGAAATTACCTGTAGATGTGCAGGGAAATGGGCAGGGAGTGCCCTTGGAAGCTGTTCCCTGCCCAAACTGTGAGAATTAGCGATCGCGCTGCGCTGCTATCTGGCTGCGAACAGCCTGCAACTGTAGCCAAGTTCCTTCAACCGTGTCGTAGGCTCGATCGAAGGCGCAAATCGCTTCTAGAACGTCGTTTCTGGCCTGTAGCAAATTGGCGATCGATTGGTCGAGCAATAGATCGAGTCGATCGCCGTTCCCCGGTGGATTCGTGGTCATTGCCGTCTCATCTCCTCAATCAAGTCGCGAATCAGTTTCTGGTTCTCTTTGGCAATGCGTTCCGCTTCACTGGCATGAAATTCGGCTCGATTGCAAGCTGAAATGACGTTGACATACATCTCTCGCGAGTTTTCAAACTGCTGTTCTATCGTTTCCGATAGCGCGATGAGCGTTGCAGCAAGCTGGCGAATGGTATCGCCTCCCTCTGGTGGATTCGTGGTCATATAGTCGGTAGCTCCTTTCCTGTTACTGTGCGGGTCGATCGCCGTCTCGACCGATGAGATAGTCCAAAATGCGATCGATTCGCTCCAGAGCAGCGTTGATGCTGGCGAGCGCTTGGCGGTTGGCTTCTTGGTCTTGGTCGAATCCTTGCGCCAGGGCAAGAATGGCGGAACTGAGTCGATCGACCGATAGCACGGTGGTGGTTACGGTTCGATTTGTTTCCGCTGCCAAAACCTGTAAAGCGGCAATGTCTCGACTGTTTTGGGCGGTTAGCTCTCGGATGGCCTCGATCGCCTCGCTGTTTGCTGTCACCAGTCGCTCAGTGCGATCGAGTCGCGAGATGCTGGCAGCGATCGATTGGCTGTTGTCAGCCGTGATTGCTTCCATCCGCTCAAACCGTTCGTCAGCAGCGGCGATCGACCGCTCTAGCAACCGTTCAATGCGATCGAGCCGATCGCCGTTCCCCGGTGGATTCGTGGTCATATAGTCGGTAGCTCCTTTCCTACACAGATAGGTTTGGGGTTAGCAACTGGCGAGCGTTATCAGCGATCGTCAGTTGCGTTGTGATCATCGTGTGTCTCGCCATCATTGGGAATTTCAGTGGTGTCGATGCCTATCGACTCACACAACTCCTTAAACGAAACATTCAGGACGCGGGCGACAGTGGCGGCTCTATCCAGTCGAGGGAAAGAGACACCCCTTATCCACTCATTGATCGTTCGCTCAGAGACGTTTGCGAGGTCGCTGAGTTGACGCTGAGTAAGATTTCTCGCAGAAAGCAGTCCTTTCAAAGTTGTCTTTCTTTTTTCACGCGGTTGCACTTATAGTAACAGAAGAAAACCTCCAGAAGAAAACTTCTGAAGCGTGGACTGAGTGTAGGGCGGTTCGATGTGAGAAATTGATGCCGCCCTGCATCACACCATTCTCTTCTCAGTCGGGTCTAGCTCAGACGTACACCCGATCGAAGACGCCTGAAAATCGCACAACTGCATGACGAAACGGGCGATCGCATCTCGATCGCTCTCCATCCATCGAGGCTTAGCAATGACAATTCCGTGACAGACAACGCCATAGCTCCGCAGCTGTTTGGCGTGATTTTGCAGCACGAAAGAAGGGCGATTCGCCTGCTCCAGTTGGCGATCGCCCTTTCCCAAGTTCGTTTCAAAAACTTAACTGAGGATTTTAACCTATGAAGTTCATTCGATTTGAAAACAGGCTGATTAATTTGGAGGCGATCGGCGCTGTCCAGTTTCTCCCTCCCGCTTCACTGACCATCGACTATCTCGACGGCGGAACGGCGCAATTCTCTGGAGACGAAGCCGATCGACTGTGGGAGTTGCTGTTGCAGCACTCCAGCGGCGCGATCGCCAAAGTTGACCTGCTGGCCTCGATCGACAATGCCCAAATGCTCGACTGCCTCGGAATGCACCTAGCCGCCGTCGAACTAGCCGCAGAAGCGCTCATCACAGCGGGCGCAACGATCGCAGGTCGAAGCTGTCTCGATGTTCCGCGTGTTCAGATGCAGCTACTGGCAGAAGGCAAGCGGCGCTACGAACAGCAGTCCCCCACCGATTGCGAACAAATGGTCGATCGCAATCTCACCGCATGGGAGTCCGTCGCCAATGGCTAACCGCTATCGCCCCACTCCCACCACCGTCGTCAAAGAGCCACCGATCGCCGTTTGCGGATGCTGCCATCAGCCCCGGCTGGCGATCGTCCGTCGCTGTTCAACCTGTTCGCTACTGAAGCGGATATATCCCCGCTAATCGAAAAGCCCGATCGCAGTCTTTCCCAGGCGCGATCGGGCTTTATGGTTTGTGCCCTCATGAGGCGATTTCATTAATCCCCCAACATCAGGAGATTCAACGATGTACCCAGATAATACGAATTATGAACCGCTCACGCCAGAGCAAATCCGCGAATTGCAGCAACTCACGCCCGCTCAGCAGCAAGAATGGCGCGATCGGCAGGTTGAAAAGTTGAACCGGGAAATCTACCAGAGCGGTGAAACAGCGTCGATCGCCACCGCCGTTCTCACCGCCAAACCAGACCCGCTGAGGGAAAAGTCAGAGCGGGAGTTACAGAAAGACATCCTCACCGCTGTCCAAAGCTCCCGATTTTCCTCAGCCAGCCTTGCCCAAATTGCCCGCTACAACGCGATCCCCGTTGATGTTGTCGAGGCGATCGCCCAGCAGCTTGCAGGCGACTATCTTGGCCGCGACCTGGAGCGATTGGAGTTCGAGAACATCAGCAAGCAAATTCAGAAAATCGAGGCAAATGAAAAGGACGCGGGCATTCGCGACTACAAGCTGTCAAAGCTCGCCAAACGGCACGGCCTCAACCGCCGCACGATGATGGAGTGCTACAGCAAATCGCTCTGCTCAGCCTCAATGGTTCGCTCCAAACCGATCGGAGAGTTTCTAGCCGAACACTTGCAGCAAGAAACCAAATACCTCGTGCATGGCTGGATTCCGCAGGGGATCACGCTGATGCTGCATGGCGACGGCGGAACCGGAAAACGCTGCTGATCTACGAACTGCTCGAAGCAGTCCTTAAAGGCAATTCTTGGAACGGCTATCAGTGCCGCCAATCTGCCGCGCTGCTCGTGCAGGTCGATGAAGCCGGAAGTCATCACCGCAGAACGCATCGACATTCGCGGCATATCGCCCTCTATGCCCCTGCAAGTGCTGTCTGACTGGCAGGTTGAGCAAATGGTGGTTCTCGAATCCGAAGCCGCAAAAATGCCCCGTGAGTCGCTGATCATCGTCGATTCGATCACGGCCATTAATCGCAACTGCTTCTTCTCCGAAAACGACACCGAATACGCACGTCCGATCCTCCAAATTCGCGACATCGCCCGCAAATTCGGCCACACCGTCATCCTGCTGCACCATTCCAACGCCGAAGGCAACGCCAGAGGGACACGGGCGATTCACAACTCGGTCGATGCCGTCTGGGGACTCAGCCTGATCGATCAGTCCGATCGCCTCCTGCGTGTGCAGAAAACTCGCATGGGACTTCCACCCGGTCGCTATCGATTGGCGTTCGATGATGAGACTTTCAAATTTGCATATCGGGGCGAAGAATTCGAGTCTGAAGAAGACTTTGAACAAGCCCAAACCTATGCCGAGAAAATTCGGCTCTGGCTGCACGACACTGACCAGCGTGAGCGACGTTTTGAACCTGTCGAAGTGGCAGAGCATCTGGGAGGCAGCAAGCCCACGACGCGCCGCTGTCTGCTCGAACTGTGGATGCGTGGCGCGATCGATCGCATCCGCAAAGCAGGCAGTCCGTACTACTTGTACTTTGTAAAGAAAAAACAGAAAAGCGATCGGGCGATCGCCAAAGCGATCGGGTCGCAAAACGCCCAGGAACCATCACCAGAAATCAATCCAGCGATCAAGCGATCGGGCGATCGCTTTGAAAAAAATCGGACGCCGCCGTTTTTGCCGAAAAGTCCGATCGCCCGATCGCCAGTACACCTCTAAACCAGTACAGCGATAGTACACAGCCGAAAAGCTCAAGCGATCGTACTAGCGATCGCGGCGATCGGATTCTCAATAAAAGCGATCGCCCTGTCAATAAAAGCGATCGCCCGATCGCTTCGCTTCACAATCCGTTACCCGAAAAAATTGCGGTTGGCGACACTGTACTAGTCACCGCCACCGCCCAATGGATTCGATCCGGTAGCGCCAAACTCCCTTGGCAAGAAGTCCCCAAATCGCAGCGCAGCGCCCCCCAAATCCCAATCAACACGCTCGGTCAACCGCTTTTCGATGAGCTAATTGCAGGCGGCAAAGTCATCGAAATTCGGGGTGATCGTAGCCTTGTCCGCAATCAAAAGACCGGACGGAATTCGATGTTTCTCAACACAGATTTAAGGGTGTTGCGATCGGAGGGACAAAGCTGATGGCGAAAAAAAAACAGGCCATTCCAGGGACAGCAACTAGAAATTCCAATGGAGGCGATCGCGATGGTTAGACGACCAAAACAGCTTGGCAGCGAATGGGTTGCCAGTGGAATCGTGACCAAAGAGCTAGGCTTTGCCGTTTTGCGTCTCTGGAAACTCCGCAACGAAGGTCTTTTGAGAGAGGGCTATCACTGGGTAAACATCGCCCGTCCACAAGCAGCGCGGCCTACCTACCGCTGGCATCTCGATCGCATCCGCCAAACACTCGAAACCCCCCAGGAGGAACGATGAACGATCGGGAGCATCTAATCGAGTCACTTGATCGGGCGATCGAAGAGCTTCAATTTGCGAAGAAGCTGCTAGAGCAACAGCAGAAAGGAGCGCTTCATCGGATCGTTAATGGAGCTTCCCAAGCAAATTACGCACGGAAGATGATTACCCGAATGGATCGAGGCGTTTTTGGCAAACCAGGCGCGACCGGGCGATCGCTTCTGAGCATCATCGCCTCATAAGCCCGCTGGTGAACCTCCTCACTAATCCAACGGTGATAGGTCTGAGTGTGAACGCCGATCGAGTGCCCCATTTGCTGGGCAGCAAGCTCGATCGGCATTCCAAACTCCAGCGATCGAATTGCCCAACCATGCCGCAGATCGTAGGGATGGAACGGAACGCCATAGCGCTTAAAAGCGTGAGTGATTCGATTACCAAGCTCCGAATTATTCCGACCTGTGCAGTTTGGGATCTGCATCCCTTGCAGTCCCCAATCTTTCGCCCACTCAGGATAAAGCGGATAGACGCGATGAAAATTTGTCTTGGTTCCGTCCAAGACAATCAGCACGGGAAACTTAGAAAAGTCGAGGTGAAAATTTCGTGATTTCGCAGGCCATACGTCGCCATCATGCCGAACACCCAGCGCCAAGCCGGATTTGGGATGCGATCGAACCACTGAGCAATCAGTGCGTCCGGTGGAACTTCTCTCACTTCCGCTGATGCCGCTGAATAACTGCCACGCAGCGGCTTAAAATTTGCTTCCAACCCTGCAAAATCAGCTAGCCGGGAACAGACATCGACAAATCGCCTCCGAGTTCGGCTATCAGCTTCCGTCCGATCGATCGCTGCCCTCAGCAGTTCGATCGTAAGTGGCTGCTCACTGGGTAGCGTCTTGAAGACTTTCAAATAGTCATCCTTCCAAGTGGTTTCACTCTGCGGCGATCGCCGCCGTCGCGAAAAATAATCAGCCTCAAATCTCCGAATCCAATCACTTACCGTCTGTACGTTATTTTTCGCTTCAGTTTTGACATACACGCTCCAGTCGAACTCGCCACAGTCGAGCAATGCCCCAATTTTTCGCGCTTCCTGCTCAGCCAGCTTTAAGCCAGCCGGGTTCGCATGGTAGCCCAGCGCGATTCGCTGCTGGAAGGAGTGGAGTCGATCGCTTCCCGGTCGCGGCGGCAATGTTGCCCTGAGATAAAGATGATCTCCTTTCACCTGAATCCGTACACCAACCGCCGCAGCCTTTAGCCGTCCGTTCGCTTGTGCAAGTTTGCCCTCAATCATGCCCGTGCCTAAATCGTGCCTAAAAAACTAGGAAGTATTGGATAGGGTTGAATAGGGTTGCATAGGGTCTGTTAAAAACAAAACTCCCCGCAACCCCTTGCTGTATCGGGGTTGCGGGAGTTTTATAGACGCTGAAAAGATGGCTCAG
>JAAUTJ010000158.1 GCA_012031475.1 Leptolyngbyaceae cyanobacterium SM1_3_5
AGCCTTCTTCGGCGACCATCAGCAGGAGGTGGACGACTATCACCTGTCGATCGGCGTGGGGAATACAAGGAGCCATAACCGTCAATCGGGCAGAGACACTGAGCAGTTGAAAAAATTCGTGCAAACGCAAGCCGGGGGATAGCACTCAGGGCAAGGGGAAAGTGCTCAAGCAGCAACACCCTTAGATGGCCTCGGTTTTCGTCCTCAGCGCCGATTGCTCTGGAAGGGGTGGCTTGAGCGAGGCGGGCAATTGATCGACGCTCCCTTGCTTCAGGGCTTGCTCGTAAAGGGCGCTTCGCAACTGTTTGGGCAGGGCGCTAATATTTTGTTGGCGCAGCGTGACGCAGATTTCACTGAGCGAATGATACCGTTCTCAATCGCCTTGATCACGCGATCGTAGTTGGCGCTGACAAAAATTTCGAGCGGGCTTGCCTTCTTCTCTTTTGGGGTTTCACCCAGTTCCTCGATCGCAGCAGCAGCTTTTTTGTAGTTGGGGGTGCGGCGTTTGGGCATAGTCACACAGCAGCGGTTGTTCTCCTAGTTTACGCAATTGCCGATCGCAATTCGAGCCTTTGTCCCAACCAGCAACCGGCAGTTTTGCCATTGCCAGCAGGGTCTGTTAAGGTAAAACCAACGGCGATCGAATGTGCCTTTACACACTACGCTACCAAATTGCACCTCGATCGCGTAATTCCCCATCCAGTAAGGATTTTGGCGAATGCTGGCTCGTCCCACCAATCTAAGCGAAAATCAGGCGGCTCACTACTACGAGCAAGACGATTATTACACCCATAAAGAAGTTTCTCAGTTCGCTGCCTACTGGCACGGCAAGGGGGCAAAGACGTTAGGGCTGACTGGGGCGATCGCACCGAGCGATTTTCAAACCTTGCTTTCTGGCTACTCTCCACAGGGTAGATGTCTCCATGCTAAGCCGATCGATTCAGGTAACCACCGAGCGGGAACCGATTATACGTTTAATGCTCCTAAGACAGTGAGCATTGCGGCACTGGTGCAGGGGGACGATCGACTTGTTCTCGTGCATGACCAAGCGTTGCAGACTGCGCTTGATGTTAAGGAATCCCGCTATGCCCAGGCGCGGGTCTGGAACGCTGAGCGCAAATGCCAGGTCAAAGTCGTCACAGGTAATTTAATTAGCGCTGTTTACAGGCATGAGACCAATCGTAATCAAGACCCGCATCTGCATAGCCATGATGCGGATCTGAATGCGACACAGGTAGGAGTCCGCTGGCGGGCGGTTGCTAATGAGCGAGCGGTTGAGAACCAGAAGCTCTTGGGGCAAATCTATCAGAATGACTGTGCCTTTGGTGCGCGGCAGCTTGGCTATGAAATTGAACCGAGACCACACGGCCAGTTTGAGTTGAAGGGCTACGCGCCGGAGGCCATCACTGCCTTCAGCACCAGGCGTCAGGAAATTGAAGCGTTCATTGAGCAAGCAGGTGAGTCGCAATCGGTGCGAGCCTATCAACGAGCTGCCTTGCAGACCCGCCAACGCAAAACGCATCTGCCCCGATCGCAGGTACATCAACAGTGGCAAGACACGATTGATCAGCACCATCTCCAACTACCGGAAATCCCTGATTGTAATGGTGCGATCGCCCCTGGGAAGTTAGTTTCGGCAGAACAATTGGTGCAGGCAAGCATTACTGTTCTGGTCGAGACGCAAACGGCATTTACCCGCGAGCAGCTTGAGCAACACATTTTAGAGACGCATTTGGGACAGTGCCCCTTCCGCCAGTTAGCCTCAGCGATCGATCAATCTCCAAATCTGGTCGCGATCGGATTAGAGTTCACGACACCCGAAAAATTACAGCGATTACAAGATCTACACACAATCTTAGGATTTGAAACCCGTGCCAAGGACAAAATTGGGCAGACAAGCCGAACTGGACAAGATATTGACCCCGAATCAAGCCGCAGAGATGACGGCGGCGTTGCAGACGCTGAGCGATCGCGTGATGCAGTTGGAGCAAGCACAAGTGACCTCGAACGCAGCCTTGCAGCTTTTACTCGACCAGACTGGCTCTCAGAATGTAATGCTCCAGCAGTTGTTCGAGGAGTTACAGCAGTCCGGGAACGACGCAGCCTCGAATCCTTGGCTTCCCAAGCTGGAAGCTTTACTGACGCAATTGCAAGTGCAGGCGAGCAGTTCCGAGCAGTTGCTGCAAACCTTGAACGGGCGGCTGATGAATTAGCGCGGCGGCAGGTTAAGCAGCAGCAAGCAGAACAAAAACGCCAGGAGGAACTTGCTGACCAAGTTTTTCCTATTGCCTCAATGCTATTTCAGCAGCAGGCAGACGCGGGGATGGCGATCGAGCAGTCCAACAACCTGTGGGTCGTGGCGTGGGATCACTATGCGATTACGCTTGAACAAGACAATGGGGCGATCGTGGAGTTGTTGAGTATAGAGGGCAATGACCGAGGCGAGTTGGTGCGGTCGCTTGTTGGAACAGATGGGCAGCAGCAGTTAGAGGTGCGAGCAGGTTTGACGGCAGAGGATGTCACGGCATTTACCCTCCTGCAAGACCAACTTCTGCAATGGCAACAACAGCTTTGGGTGGAACAAGTCGCTCCGATCGCGGCGGAGGCACTGAATTTATCGGGTGAACTGGAGTTGGTGGGTGAAGACTTTACGGTTCGATATCAGCCGCAATCCCATCGGTTAACGGTGGAAGATGGCGAGGCAGACCCGTTGCTGATAGCGCAGCGGAACGGTGATCGCTGGCTGGATGCAGGTTCACGCTTGCAGGAGGTCGATGTGAATTATTTTCAAACTGAGATCCTGCCGCAAGTGCAGGTGATTCAACAGCAGCAGCATCAAGAATGGGTCGCAACCCAGACTCGAATCGCGATGGCGTATTTTAATCACCAGTCAAAAGCGCGGCGATCGCAGCAGAATAACGCGGGCGAATGGGAAGTTACTCGGGGTGACTATCAACTGGTGCTAGGTCAAGATCAGACCGGAGAGTATTTTGCGCTGCGAGCCACAGGACGTGGGGATCTGGTAGAACAAAGACCTGGGCAATCGGCGGTTGAGGTCGGGGAGGGGCTGACCCCAGAGGACGGGGCGGCGATCGAGCAAATGCAGCATTGGCTGAAGCAGCAGCAACGCGATCAATTGCAGATCTAACCAATTGAGTGAGAGCTATCCAAGTAGTGAGCACACCAGCATTCTCATTCACACTGCCGACAATCATTAATTTTGACAATTCTGCTCAGTTGTGATCGAAGCATACCGATAGAATGCTAACGAAAGACTGGCTTGATCAAGCTGTATCGAAGCACAGGCCAGTTTATCATCTGGACAAAATAGGAGTTTTTGTGACGAGAATTCTTGCTGTTTTCAACCAGGCTGGAGGCGTTGCAAAAACGACGTTGACGCAAAATCTGGGCTATCAGTTGGCACGGCGACAGCATCACGTCTTGCTCGTTGACATGGACCCACAAGCTTCGCTCACTACCTTTATGGGATTAGTGCCGGAGGAACTTCGGGAAACCGTTTATGAAGCAGTGGTGGAGGAAGATCCACTGGTGATTCACAAAGATATTCACCAACTTGATCTGGTTCCCACCAACACCGATCTGAGTGTGGCGGAGATGCAGCTTGTCAGTGCTGACCTGCGCGAGATGCGCCTCAAAAGTGCGCTAGAAGCGATCGAGTCGGACTACGACTTCATTTTGATCGACTGCCCACCCAGCTTAGGACTGCTCAGCTATATCTCACTGGTGGCCGCAACGCACGTCCTCGTACCCGTTCAAACCCAGTTCAAGGCGTTTGAGGGAACCGATAATCTGCTTAACACCGTCGCACGGGTGAAGACGAAGATCAATCGTAAATTGGCGATCGCCGGATTTGTCCCCACGATTTACGACAGCCGCAATGCTCAAGATACGCGGACGTTGGGCGCGATCCAGGAACAGCTTTCTGCGATTGGCCCCATTTTCCCCCCGGTTCCCCGTTCAACGGCTTTCCCAGATGCGGCTGAACAGCGTCTGCCCTTACTGCTCCATTCCCCCAAGCACCCAGCCGTTATCGTACTCGACCAAATTGCGGAAGCAATGGAGGGCTTAAAGTGAGCCGCAAGCACGATCAGCCTTACAACAGTTCAATCTCCAAAGACCGCTTGAGTATTTTGTTTGGAGATACCACAGCCGAAGCACCCGGATCAAATACGATCGCGATCGAGCAAATTTGCCTTCCGGCCTCGCAGCCGCGCCGCTATTTTGATCCCGCTGCGATGCAGGAACTGAGGGATTCGATTCAAAAGCACGGCATTCTCCAGCCCTTGATTGTGCGTCCGATCGCCGCCGAAACCTATGAGTTGGTGGCAGGGGAGCGGCGCTATCGGGCAGCGAAGGCTATTGAACTGGCGGAAGTTCCGGTTGTCATTCGCGAGATGACAGCGGAAGAAGCGGCACAAGTGGCGCTGATCGAAAACCTGCAGCGCGAAGGACTTAACCCAGTTGAGGAAACCGAAGGCATTTTACAACTGCTGTCAGTGCAGCTTAACTGTTCGATCGAAGCCGTCACGTCACTGCTGTATCGATTGCGAAACCAAGCGAAAGCTGATCCTAGCTATAACGTTATAGCTAGCGAGGAAGGGCAAGTTGTCCAGCAGGTTTTTGACGGGCTAGGGCGGATGACCTGGGATTCTTTCATCATTAACCGCCTGCCGCTGTTGAAGCTGCCTGCCGAAGTGCTAGAAGCGCTGCGATTGGGTCAGATCGCCTACACCAAAGCAACGACGATCGCACGAGTCAAAGATGACTCGACTCGACAGCAGCTTTTAGCAACGGCCATTGAGCAAGATTTGTCGCTGAGCCAGATTAAGGAGCAGATTAAAGCATTACAAATCGGCACTCCGCCACAGCAGCCTGACCTCTCAAAGCGGATGCAGCGGATGTTTCAAGTGATGCAGAAGACTCGCACCTGGGAAAATCCGAAAAAACGCAAGCAGCTCGAAGATCTGCTGACGAAATTAGAAAACTTGGTGGGAGAAGAGTGAGGCAAGAGTGGGACAAAACTTTCAAGCGGGCCGTCATCACGCTAGATAGATTTTTCTTCTCGGAGGCTGACACTAGGGAGCAGTCGCTAGGATGGGCAGTAAGCTTTTGAACTGCCCCGACTTTGCTCAGATGAACGACCAAGAGAAGTACCCGCTAATTGTGCAAGCCTGGATTGATTACACCTATCGCGAAGACATGGCAAAAGCGGAGGTCGAGGCTGCTCGCTATTCGCAACCGCAGGTTTGGACAGACGGCGTCAGCTTGGTGGGAAACTGCCTGACGATCGAACCAAATCCGTTTGAACAGCTCAAGGCGCAAAGCCAAACAGACTTAGATTTCCATTTGAGTTTGTCCTTCCCACAGATTTTTTTCGCTAGAGGGGGGATGCGCGTATTTTTACCGCTATTTGCGATCGACGTGACTTCGATCTTCTCAGGCGAGCATCGAGAACAAGGCTGGAACGTCGAGGAATTTGCGTTTCAGGCGATCGGTGAAAACTTGATGCGGCTCTACCACTGGGAGGAAGAGGAAATTCAAAACCTGGTGACAAAAGAAGGGCTATCTATGTTTTTGCAAACGACCTTTGGATTGCGCCGCACCCGCCTACAAACCCTGCTGAACCAAATCGATCTGCCTGACTCCGACCTTTACTCCAGTCGGCGAGCAGCCTACCTGCTAAGCAACAAACTTTCGTTCGCGAACCGATCCTTGCGTCTAGATTTGCGAGAGTGTCAGCAGCGCCCCCACCTAATTTGGTCTAACCCACAAGCCCCAGGGCGCGACTACTTGTTCGGGCAACCCGCTACACCTCAGCCAGAAGTTTTATACTTTGGCGTTTTCCCTGATCTTGATGCTCCGACGCTATCTCAAGCTCAAGTTTTGAAACAGTGCCAGAACAACTGGCTGATTGCCGTTCAAGGGCCACCTGGATCGGGCAAGACCTTTGTGATTCTCCACAAGATCGCCCAACAGGTGGTATGGCAGGCGATCGCCTGGGTGATGAACCAGCAGGACACGAATGGGTTGACGCTCGTTACCAGTACCAATAATGCGGCTGTAGACAATGTGAAAGATCTGCTGCAATCGCTCGATGGCAACCCTGTCTACTTACCAGGCGGCAATCGCGAAGTCATCGAGAAGGAAACCTTGCCCGCACTGCAAGCCAAAATGGACTGGCTGCGCCGCACCTCCTTTGACGAAGCGATTCATCAGCAGGCACGACAGGAATTGATTGCGCGAGTTGAGAAATTGCGGCAGGCAGAGGCAGACTTCCTTCGGCAGCAACAGCAGGCGATTGAAGTGGATCAGCAGGCAGGAGAGCAGACCGAAACGATCGCTGAGCTGCAAGCAGCGATTCAAGCACTGCAAGTTGAAATGCAGACGCAGCAAGATTGGCTCGACGAGTTCACTACCTACGGCGATTTTCCATTGAAAGACTATCGCCAAATTCAATTTCGACTTCAGCAAGCCGAAGTCGCTGCTGCACCTGTAGAGGCGCGACGGCAACGATCGACTTGGCTCATGCGGCTTTCAAACTGGCTGAGACAAATTCGATTGCGGCTGCAAGGGCGAACCCAAAAGCAGTTATTGCAAAGGTTCAATCGCCAAAGCGAGGCAACAATCTTCAATATCGTAGGAACCTCTTTTCCCGTCCAGGTACCGCAAAGCTGGAGCGATCTGATGCAGTTACGCGACGATCTGACTGAGCAGATCGATCGAGCTACGACCTGGCAAGCGAAGCATCGAGCTTATGTCCGCCAAGAGGCGCGATTGCAACAACTCCAGCAGGACTACTCTGACAAGACGGCACACCCAAACGGCAACCCCGACGAAGCCAGTCTAACCAATGATTTCTACGAGTGCTTTCCAGCGCAATACCATATTGAGCAGCAGGAACTGTTCGTCTGGGCATGGAAATACTTGCAGCAAGAATCGCTGCGAAGAAAAGCGGCAATCATTCCGGCTTTGGAACTCTATACGGATGCGATCACACGCAGCTCTGATGCTCGCCGCCGCATCAAGGATCAAGGTGAAGCCTTCTACTGCAAGCTCAGTTTGGCATTTCCCGTTGTGACATCGACGCTGCAATCGGTGCGAAATATGTTTCCACACGTGCAAGCTGGTATCATTCGCTGTGCGATCGCAGATGAGGCTGGCATGACGCTACCCCATCAGCTTTTTCCCGTTTTGGTTCGCGCTCAGCAGAGCCTTGTCGTGGGCGATCCCCTGCAACTAGAGCCAGTCATGCCGCTGGGTCAAGGCGATCAGGACAAGTTCAACCAGCAGGCGTTTCTCGATCGCGGCCTGAATTCGATTGATATTGACCGCTTCAGCCCAACTTCTGTCCAAACCGCAACGGCGTATCATCGAGCAGCCGGGGCAAGCGGTGAAATTGGGAATCTTGGCAGTGGCATTCGACTAACCGAACATTTTCGATCGGTCAAGTCAATTGCCGAGTTCTTCGACGTGATTTGTCAATACGGCTTGGATGTCAAAACAACCGAGCGAGCATCACCACTCGGCTCTCATTTGCTGGCCTATCACGTTGAGGGCAGCCAGGATCGACAGGTGAACGAAGCAGAGGTCGAGGCGATCGAAGCCATCATCGACCACTTAATTGCTGAAGGCTACTCACTGCGGGATGCCAAGGGACAAAGTCGGGTGGGTGTCATTTCCCCGTTTCGACAGCAGGCGATCGCACTTCAGCGCCGTCTACATTCGCGGCTCAGTTCTCAAGAAGTCAACACCGTTCACAAGTTTCAAGGCGGACAAAAAGAAGTTATTATCTTTTCGCCGCGCCAATGCCGCTCAGATGACAGCTTTTGGTTTATCAATCGCACCCCCAATCTGCTGAACGTCACCGTTTCTCGTAGCCAAATTCTCTTTATCCTGGTTGGCAATCTTGATGTTTTACGCAACGCAGGCGGCTATACTGCTCAACTGGTTGCCCATATTGAGAGACACGGTGAAATTCGAGAACTACCCAGGTAGAAATAGTGATGCTGCGATCGCACCCTTGACCAACGACTAAAGCAAAGATAAGTTAAGCCGCAATGGGAGCAGGCTCATAGTGAAGCTGCATCAGTTGTGTGGGCAGAATACTCTCCATTGCGTAGGTGACGCCCTGCGGGTCTGCAAAGTCAACCAGATAAGCTTGCTCGCCAAGCTGCATTAAAATCGTTCCCACCTGCCCAGGCTGAAGCAAAATCGGTTGCCCGGTTGCTTTATGAACGGCTGGAATTGCAATTGTTAAGGCGACGACGTCGTATTCGTGGAATTCCATTTTTGGCCTCCTTATTTGTTCACAGGGTAGGCATTGGTGAGTCGAGGAAAGTCTTCAGCGACGCGAATGATCCAGCAGGATAAAATTAACGAACTTCCAACTTCAGTGGTAATTGAGAATTTGATGTCATATTGCGTTCCATAGGCGTCTTGTTTGTAAACTACAGCTTCCAGATCGCGAGCGGCAGTGAGCAGCGCATTTTCTAAAACTTGTTTGTTTTCAAGGGTGATTCCCAGGCGATTTCTAAACAGTGTGGCTTTATCTTTGCCTGAGGTGGAACCAAAAAACTGGACAGGTAGATAAGCTACACCCTTCCAACCCATGCTAGGAGTAGTTTATGAGCCAAAACAAACGCAACAGCACAGCGCCCAGTTCAAATCCAAAGTTGCGCTAGAAGCAATCAAAGGTGAGAAACCATTGCCGAAATCGCC
>JAAUTJ010000159.1 GCA_012031475.1 Leptolyngbyaceae cyanobacterium SM1_3_5
CACAAGCTGCATCAGGCCAAGGGCACGATCGCGGGCAATCAGCGGCAGCAGCAGACAGGCTTGAGCCGCCATCGATCGACAGACGGCAATCACATCCGCATTGGCATCAAACAGCGTTTCGCAAATGCCTTTCTTCCAGCAGGCGGGTGGGCAGCAGTTGCATCAAATCTGTTCGCAGGCTGTGCTGCTGGTAGTGAGCGGCGAGGGCTTCAAGCTGCGACTGCTGAACCGCATCGACGGCAGCGATCGCGATCGGCGTGAGGCATCCAGCTTCCAACTCAAAGATCGAACAGCCTTCGGCCAGAAACGGCACGGTCGATTGGGCGGCCTGTGCGATGCTGGTTTCCTCCAGCGAGGCATGAAGAATTTTGCTGACTTCGGCTAGAAAAGCCGATCGCTGTTCGGCCAGTTCTGCGGTGGAGCGAACCGCTTGTTCGCGCCGCAAAGCTGGTCGCGTTCGGCTTCGATCTGCTTGCGGGGTGTGATGTCATGGATCAGAACGGCCAGCCCTTGTGCAGTGGGATAGGCTTGAATTTCCAGCCAAGCATCGCACTTTGGGCAAAAGGTTTCAAATTGGGTCGCCTGATTGGATTCGATCGATCGATGCAGCATTCGATCGAAATCAGAGCCTTCTACAGTGGGCAACCAGTTCCAAATCGGCTGTCTGAGCAGTTCGGCAGGCGTGGTTTGCAGCAGATTTGCACCCCGCGCATTCACGTAGCAAATTTGCACTGGCGATCGAGCAGGTAGAATCCGTCGTGGCTGTTGGCGATCGTCTGAAGAATTTCCGCTGTGGCATCGGGCGATCGCATCGGAAACGGAACGCGCCCGATCAGCACACTCAGGACACTGCCTGCTAGCAAAAACAAGCCGAGATTAGCAGCATCCGCAGGCAGAATCGGCCAGACAGAACTGCCGCTGACGCCATTTTGCATCATTTCGATTGAACTAGGGTCAATCAGGCCATAGACGACGATCGCGCCCGCCAGCACGGTACTGAGCAAGCCTGTGGTGGGGTTACCATACCAAGCGCTCAGGGCGATCGCGGGAATCAGCCATAGAAAAGGCATGACGGCGACCAGCAAACCAAGCAGCAGCTTTAGCCCTAGCGCCATGCCCACAAGTCCCACTGCCGCGATCGCAGGATTGCCAAAACGGAACACGAGAATGCTCCTCACACTCAATATCCAGCGATGCACATCCCCCAAAAGTTTGCGCCATCCTCATTCAAACTTGACTGTGCCTATTTTGCCCTCTTCCGCAGTAAGGAAACGTGATTTGCTAAGCGGTGAAGCTGTTGCGATCGAGTGCTGAGGCTCTGACGCGATCGAGCCGCAGCGAGAAGTTGCCCGATCGAATCAGCGTTTCGTTGCGCTGCTGAAGGATGTCCAGGTCTCGGAAGCGCATCCCGTTCCCCAGTTGGATGCGGTCTTGGCCGATTTGAAAATCCGTGATCCGATCGCGTCCGGCAATCTGCTCAAAGCGAAACAGATCGCGGCCTTTTCCTCCGATCAGGCGATCGCTGCCGCCGCCGCCGACTAGCAAATCGCGGCCTTCGTCGCCGTGCAGAATATCGTCGCCGCGATTGCCAAAAAGCTGATCGTTGCCTGCCCGACCCAGCAGGCGATCGTTGCTGCCCAGTCCGGTGATGATGTCGTCCCCCGCTGTTCCCAGGAGGCGATCGCGCCCTGCCGTTCCCACGATGCGATTAGGTATGGGTTCCGGTTCTGGGTCAGGTGGCGGATCAGGAGTTGGCGTGGAAATGCGATAGATCGTGCCAGTAAAGTAATCAGCAAGATAAAGGTTGCCTGCGCGGTCTTCGCCAAAGGTGGAAATTCTGAAGTCCGTGCTGGTGATTAAGCGGGTTGCGGCGGTGTTGCCGTTGCGCTGCAAGCCGAAAATTGCCCCACTGCGAAAATCGCCGTAGAGGTAAATGCCCTGCATGGCGCGAGACGCACCGCGATAGACAAATCCGCCCGTCACCGATTGGCCGATCGAGTGGCGATATTCAGCGATCGGTAGCGTCAAGCCCGCAGTTCGATCGGTGGGATTGTTGAATTCCTGAGTACCTTCAAACAAGCGCCAGCCGTAGTTTTCGCCGCCCGGACTGCTGGCAGGCTGGAAGTTAATTTCTTCGATCGCGCTTTGCCCAACATCGCCAATGTAGAGATCTCCGGTTTGGCGATCGAACGAAAAGCGCCAGGGATTTCGCACTCCCGATGCCCAGATTTCATCGCGAGCTTGATTGTTTGGGTCGCGATTGCCAACAAACGGATTGGCTTGCGGAATGGTGTAGGTTTGTCCAGAAACATCGATCCGCAGAATTTTTCCCAGCAGCGAATTGGAATTTTGCGCGTTATTCAAGGGGTCGCCGCTGCCGCCACCGTCGCCTGTGCCGATGTAGAGAAAGCCATCGCGCCCAAAGGCAATCTGACCGCCATTGTGATTGTCAAAGCTGGGGTGCGGAATGGTGAGGACGACTTGCCTGCTGCTGGCGTCCGCCAAATTCGGATTCGAGTCGCTGCGACGATAGCGAGCGACCACATTATCGCCGCTGGTGTTGGTGTAGTAGACGTAGAATTCGCCGTCGCGAGCGTAGTTGGGCGAGAAGGCTAATCCCAGCAATCCCTGTTCGCCGCTGTTTCTGACTAGACTGCTGATATCGAGAAACGGCTGAGCGATCGTTTGGCCGTTTTGCAAAATCTGAATGCGGCCTGTCTGCTCTACGACAAACAGGCGATCGTCGCTGCCTGTTTGCACGATCGCAGTCGGCTGCGTCAAACTCGTGGCGATCGGCGTAAAATCCAGCGTGAGGTTTTCGAGTGACATCGTGCGATCGGAATGCTCTATTGCCTATTGCACTGGATTTGTCACTCCGACAGGGAAACTGTAATTTTTTGCAAGGTGAACCGATACAAGGCGAACAGCACGGGAAATTACGCTACAGCAGCAGTCCGGCGATCGTTGCGGTCATGAAGCAGGCCAGCGTTCCGCCGATCATCGCTCGCACTCCCAGTCGGGCGAGATCCGATTGGCGATTGGGGGCAATGCCGCCGATGCCGCCGATTTGAATGCCGATCGAGCCAATATTCGCAAAGCCGCACAGCGCGTAAGTGGCGATGATGATTGCCCGTTCAGAAATGGCGTTTTGTTCAATCAGGGCTTGCAGATCCACATAGGCGATGAACTCGTTGAGAATTGTGCGCTTGCCCAACAACGTTCCAACCGCGCCGCAGTCTGCCCAGGGAATGCCCATCAGCCACGCGATCGGCGCGAGCAGAAACGACAGGAGGAATTCTAGCGACAACGTGGGGAAGCCAAACAAGCCGCCCGCCCAGCCCAAGAGCGCGTTAAACATCGCCAACAGCGCCAAGAACGCGATGATGATCGCGCCGACGTTGAGCGCTAAACGTAAACCATCGAGTGCGCCACTGGCTGCGGCATCGATCGCATTCGCCGAAGTCCGCTCGACTTTGACCGTGACTTCGCCCGCAGTGGGTGACTGCTCGGTTTCGGGATACATCATTTTCGAGATCGCCAAGGCTGCCGGAGCGGACATCACCGAGGCGGCGATCAAATGCTCGGCAGGAATGCCAAACGAAATGTAAGCGGCCATGACGCCGCCGGAAATCGTGGCAAAGCCTCCGGTCATGACGGCATGAAGTTCTGATTGCGTCATCGTCGGCACATAGGGCTTGATCAGCAAGGGCGCTTCGGTTTGTCCCACGAAAATGTTGCCCGCCGCCGACAGCGATTCAGACCCCGACGTTTTCATCGTGCGAATCATCACGGCTGCGATCAAGCCGACGATGCGCTGCAAGACGCCGTAGTGATACAGCACGGCAATGAATGAGGAGAAAAAGATGATGGTCGGCAGCACCTTGAAGGCGAAGAAGAAATCTCTGAAATTTTCGCCAAACACAAATGACGCGCCCGCATCGGTGAAGTCCAAAAACTGCCCGACTAAGCCGCCCAGCCAGCTAAAAATGGTGAAGATAAACGGGACACGCAAAATCAGCACGGCAAACACAAGCTGAATGGCAATGCCCCACAAAACCGGAGTCCAGCGAATCGCCCGCCGATCGATCGACAGCAAATACGCCAGTCCGGTAAACACAAACTGTCCCAACAGGGAAATCAGCCGCTCCATTATTCACTCCTCGATCGCCACACTTGCGGCTGCTCAAAACGGTAGATATCACGAATCACTTTCACCCAGCCATCGGAAACGGACTGCATGATGCGATCGCCCTTTTCGGCTGTGGCAACAGTCGCATCCCCGATCACGCCGCTGCGGGATAGATCGCGAGTCGTCCAGGCAAACGGCAGCTTGCCCTCCATGCTCAGCAAGCTCGCCTCCGGTAGCTCCTGCGGATATTCGCACACGGCAGCGGCCATGTTCACCTGATCCGGCAAAATCGACAGCAGGACGCTGGTTTTCCGGCATCTCCGGCATGAATGCCCAATTCTTTTTCTTGGCCGAAAGCAGTTCGCCAGCACTGTGCGGAACGCGCCAGGTAAACAGCGGAAACACGCAAAAATCCTCGTATTTCTGATGCAGATCGCGGGCGACAATTTCCATCACCTGCGGCTGTCCGCCATGTGCGTTCATCAAGACCAGCTTGCGAAAGCCCGATCGATACAGACTTTCGGCCACTTCGATCAGCGTCGTCATCAGCGTCGTCGCAGACAGCGTGATCGTACCGGGAAAGTGCCAGTGTTCGTTTGATTTGCCGTAGCACAAGGTCGGCAGCGCAAAGGCGGGAATGTCGGCTTCGAGCTTTTCCA
Source organism: Leptolyngbyaceae cyanobacterium SM1_3_5 (assembly GCA_012031475.1). Lineage (GTDB taxonomy): Bacteria > Cyanobacteriota > Cyanobacteriia > Elainellales > Elainellaceae > JAAUTJ01. The sequence goes on from JAAUTJ010000159.1 coordinate 4,789, forward strand.
AGGCTTGACCGATCACGGCAGTCGCGATCGCCGCATCCACCACCAGCGGCAGATGGGGGCCATGCTGTTCGATCGCGCCCACAGGCTGAACGATCACGACGTTCGCCTTGTCGGGCATCGCCTCCACATCAGTCCAACTGAGATAGGGGAAAAACCGAGCGGGCGGAATAAAGCTGTGCATGATGCACCTCGACTCACGCTCGTATTGTATCGGAGTTGCAATCGCCAAACTGTAACAGTTGATGGCGGAAGGCGATCGGCTGTGGCGGGGGGCTGGTCGGCTAGTGGCGGGGGCTGGCGATCGATGAGGTGTAGCGATCGTCACACCCCATCGATCGCTCCTATCTTGGCTGCTCCAATCGATCGAGATACCGACTGAGCGCAAACGCCATGTCGCCCCGTGTCATCGGCAGAGTGGGATTAATGCGATTGTCAGCATCGGTATTGACGAAGCCTTCATAGAGCGCGGTTGCCATTGACTTTTGTGCCCAAGCCGGAATTTGAGCGGAGTCGGGATACTGGCTGAGGACTTCTGCGATCGTCTGGTCGGGAAACTGAAACACGCCGTAAGCTTGCGCGAAGATCGAAAAGGCTTCGGCACGGGAAACGCGCTGTTCGGGGAAAAACAGATTGTCGCGATAGCCCGTCATCACTCCGGTTCGCAACACGGTTTGAATGTCGCTGTGCGCCCAATGGTTCGACGGCACATCGCGGACTTGAACCGGATTGGGATTAGGCGGCGTCCGATCGCTCAGCCGAAACGATCGCACCAAAATACTTGCCAGTTCTGCCCGACTGAGAAATTCACTTTCGCGAAAATCTCCGCCTGCTGTGCGGCTCATGTAGCCCGCTTCCACAACGCGATCGATCGACTGGGGCGGCGTTTGCGCGACGGCAACACCTGCGAGCATCATCGTTAAAGTCAACGCACTAATCCAACGCTGCATCATGTCACACTCCTAACAAACCTCGGTAGCTTCGACTTCAAACAGGGCGATCGAGGTTCCTGAATCTCAGAAGCGAATCAGCAATCTTCATTCTGCTTTCAACTCCTGCCTCCTGCCTCCTGCCTCAAACTACAAAACTGCCCACCATTGACAGCAGAATTCCAGCGGACGCTGCTAAGATGCTCCTACCCAGTGTGTTTAGCTTGACTTTCCCGCCGCAATGAACACCGTCCTCGACGTTCGCAACCTTCAAGTTGAATTTCAAGTGGGCAATCGCCCCGTCAAAGCCGTAGACAACATTTCGTTTCGCCTCCAGCGCGGCCAAACGTTAGGAATTGTGGGCGAATCGGGGTCAGGAAAATCCGTCACGGCACTGGCAACAATGGGCTTGGTTCCACCACCCGGACGAATTAGCGCGGGTGAAATTTGGTTTCAAAGCGTGAGCGACGAAGGAGAAGCCGCCGAACCTGTCAATCTGCTCTCGCTGCCGGAAACGCAAATGCAGCACTATCGGGGCGGCGAAATCTCGATGATTTTTCAAGAGCCGATGAGTTCGCTCAATCCGGTCTACACCTGCGGCTTTCAACTGACCGAGGCGATTCGGCTGCATCAAGATATCGCGCAGCCAGAGGCACGACGACGAGCGATTAATCTGCTGCAAGAAGTGCGACTGCTGCCCAGCGACGAAGAACTGGAACAGCGTGTTCGTGAAGAGTTGAGCAGTCGTTCCGGTCAACCCTCCGATCGCGACGTTCGCGAAGAAATCAACCGCCAAAAACACGCGATGCTCGATCGCTATCCGCACGAACTGTCGGGCGGCCAGATTCAGCGCGTCATGATTGCAATGGCGATCTCGTGCAATCCTTCTTTGCTGATTGCGGATGAACCGACGACGGCTTTGGATGTGACGGTGCAGGCGACAATTCTCGATTTGCTGCGCGAACTGCGCGATCGACGCGGGATGTCGATCATTTTCATTACGCACGACTTGGGACTCGTGGCCGAAATTGCCGACAACGTGGCCGTGATGTATCAAGGCAAAGTGGTCGAATACAATTCGGTTCTGGAAATCTTTTCCAATCCTCAACATCCCTACACCAAAGGCTTAATCACCTGCCGCCCCACGCCAAATCGCCGTTTGCGCTATTTGCCGACTGTGGCTGATTTTATGGAAGTGACGCGCAACGATCGCGGCGAAATGGTCATTCGCGAAAAAGCGCTCGATGTCAATCAAGCCCTCCGCGCCAACCGCGAAGTCAGCGATGCAGAACTCAATTCGCGACTCGTTCAACTGCAAACGCGATCGCCGCTTTTGTCCGTGCAAAATCTTCAGGTCGGCTTTCCAATTCGCGGCGTGTTTGGCAAAACCGATCGCCAGGTCATGGCCGTAAACAATGTTTCATTTGATGTTTATCCGGGTGAAACATTAGGCTTAGTCGGTGAATCAGGCTGTGGCAAAACCACACTGGCGCGATCGCTTTTTGCGACTGGTCAAACCGACAGGCGGGCAGGCATTGTTTGAAGGCCAAGATATCTTTCAACTGAGTTCGCGATCGCTGCGGCAACTGCGTCGCGACCTGCAAATTGTCTTTCAAGACCCCTACGGTTCGCTCAATCCCCGCATCAGCATTGGCGAGGCAATTCTTGAACCGCTCCGCATTCACAAAGTCAGCGGCAACCGCAAGCAGCAGCGCGATCGCGTCGCCTACCTGCTCGATCGCGTCGGCCTTGATCCCAAGTGGATCGATCGCTTTCCACACGAATTTTCCGGCGGTCAGCGACAGCGAATTTGCATCGCCCGCGCTCTGGCTTTGAATCCCAAATTCATCATTTGTGACGAATCAGTTTCCGCGCTCGATGTCTCGGTTCAAGCGCAAGTTTTGAACTTGTTAAAAGCGCTACAAGAAGAATTCAACCTCACCTATATTTTCATTTCACACGATTTGGGCGTGGTGAAATTCATGAGCGATCGGATCATGGTGATGAACCAAGGCAAAATCGAAGAACTCGACACCGCCGAACAAATTTATCGCCATCCCAAACAGCCCTACACGCAACATTTGATTGCAGCGATTCCTTCGGGATCGATCGATCGAATTCGCACTCGTCAAGCCGAACGGGGAATTGCTGTTAATTAGTTAACTTGCTACGACAAGCTGTCTTTTGACTTCCTCAGAGATTCGATCGAAAGTGAAGCGCGATCGAATCTTTTGAGCTTTATGACAACGATCAATCCTGCAAATACCGAATCGAGTAGCCGCTTCTATCGATCGGTTTGGCGCTGGCATTTTTACGCCGGACTGTTTGTAATTCCCTTCATGGTGATGCTGGCAACTACGGGCAGCATTTACCTGTTCAAGCCTCAGTTGGATGCGGTGATGTATCGCGACTTGATGTTTGTGCCGCCTGAAACTGCCGCCCTGTCCTCCAACCAGCAGTTGGCCGCCGCTCAGCAAGCTTTTCCCGATGCAATTGCAAGCAAATTTACGCCCGCTGTTGCGCCCGATCGATCTGCCGAAGTTGAAATCACCACTGACGATCGCACCCTCACGGTTTTCGTCAACCCGTACACCGCTCAAGTGTTGGGAAGCCGCGACGAGGATAACAATTTTCAGGCGATCGTCCGCCAGATTCACGGCGAACTGATGATTGGCACGGTGGGCGATCGACTGGTTGAACTCGCTTCTTGCTGGGCACTGGTGCTGCTGTTGTCCGGGCTGTATTTGTGGTGGCCTCGCGATCGACGCTTCTCAATTTGGGGAACGCTGCTGCCGCGCCTCAACGGTGGTCGGCGGACATTCTGGCGCGATCTGCATTCGGTTCCAGGATTTTATGCGCTGCTGCTGATCGCTTTTTTGATTCTCACAGGTTTGCCCTGGTCGGGCTTCTGGGGCGAGCAGTTTGCCAAGGCGTGGAACCATTTTCCGCAGTATGTCTACGACGGTGCGCCCGAATCCACACAGCTGACAGGTTCGCTCAATCAAAAAGGCTTTCAGACTG
>JAAUTJ010000160.1 GCA_012031475.1 Leptolyngbyaceae cyanobacterium SM1_3_5
GGGCGGAGAGCGATCGGGCTAGCAGCATCAGGCCGGACGTTCCGCGTCCCAAACGGTGAATCGGGGCGGGCAACTCGTCGGGATAGCGCTGGCGCAACTGTCCCAGCAGCGTATGCTCGACAAAGCCGCCTCCGGGCAAAACCGGAAGTCCGGCGGGCTTGTTGACGACGAGCAAATCGGCATCCTCGTAGGCGATCGCGAAAGTCGGCACGGGCGGCTCGATCCAGGGCGGACGGTGATACTGCAATTCCTGTCCGGCTTTCAGGCGCGTTGTGGCTGTGGTCGGGCGATCGTCCAGTCGAATTTGTCCCGACTCGATTCGCGCTTGCCATTCGGATTCGATCGAGTGCAAATAGCGCTGGCTGTAAAATTCCAGGACGGTCAAGCCTGCGGTTTGAGCGGTGATGCGATCGCGATAGATCCAGCCGCGATTCAGTTCACTCATTTCTAAGCATTCACTCATTGCTAGCCGTTATTGAGTTCCATCAGTGACAGTTTCTCACCAGAATAAAGCCACTTTTCAAAGTTTGTTTTGCAGCGCGGCCATTCTTTATCAGTCATTGCAAACCAGTCAGTATCGCGATTTTTCCCCTTGATAATCATGTGCTGGCGAAAGCGACCTTCATGCAGAAAACCCATCCGCATTGCTGCGGTTCGGCTGGCATGATTGAACGCATCACATTTCCATTCCACGCGCCGATAGTGATGCTGATCAAACAAATGACACAGCAGCAAAATTGTGATTCGGTATTGACTTGGCTTTTGTGAACAGCGGCGAAAACCAGACGTGACTGATTTCCGCACGGCCATGTTCGGGTGCGATCGCTGCAATGCGACAATGCCAACTTGCGTCTCGTTGGCATTTTCAAACACCGTCCAAGTGAGAATGTTGTCTTTGCTAACCATGTCATTTTCGAGCCAAGCTTTCATCGTCATCGAGCTTCTAAATGGCCCATAAAACAAATAGTTCCAGACCGCTTCTTTTTCCGCTGTGCCATGTGAAACGGCGTAAAGTCCAGCGACATCTCTGGCCGGAACGAGCGGCATTAACGTGACAAATTGACCGCTGAGCGGAATTCGATCGGGCGATCGCCAGGTGGGGTAGTGCATCGTTAGCTTGCGAAAACAGGAACTTGCGAAAAAAGCTCATTCTACACTGCCCCAAACCGTTCAAGCATCCGGATTCGCAAAGCGCAACTGTAACAGCGAGCAGTCGTCTTCAAACGGTTCCAAATTGTTAAGCTGCTGAATCTGCTGCAAAATTTCTCCGAGGCGATCGCTGCCCTGCTGATGAGCCGTTTGAATCAGATTGACAAAATCTTCCAGCTTCCAATCGGCTTGCTGCCGCAGTTCATAAATGCCGTCGCTAAACACATAAAGCGTGCTGTTGGCGGGAATCGTAAATCGATCGCTGGCGTACTGTACGTTATCAAAAAAACCGATCGGAACGCCTGCCGTTTTAAGAAGCTGTACGTCTGCTTCGTGAATCAAAATCGCGGGCGGATGGCCTGCACTGGCGTAGGTAAGCTGCTGCGTCATGGCATTATAAACGCCGTACCAAATCGTGAAATATTGATCGCTGTGATCGCCCATTTGAAAGGTGTCATTCAGCGCCGTTAACACCGCTTGCGGCTGATAGAAATTTGTTTCGGGCAGCGATTGCGATTGCAGCAAATTTTGAATTGAAACGGAAGTCAGCGCCGATTTTAAGCCGTGTCCTGACACATCCAGCAGATAAAACGCCAGATAGTCGGGATCAAGCCAGAAGTAATCAAAACAGTCGCCGCCAAGCTGCTGAGATGGCAAAAACCTGGACTCGATCGCCACTTTTCCCGACATTGTGGTGGGTAAACGCGATCGCACATAGTCCGCTGCTTCAGCAAATTCCGCTTCCAATCGCTGCGTTTGAAGCTGCAAATCGGCGGCGAGCTTTTGCAGTTCTTGGTTCGATCGATACAGTCGTAATCCTGCCCGGACTCTGGCTTTTAACTCGTTGACTTCGATCGGTTTAGGCAAAAATTCATCCGCTCCGGCATCGAGTCCAACGATCCGATCGGCGATCGCGGTTCGAGCCGTCAGCAAAATAAAAAACGTACTCGACAAAGCCGGATTCGATTTAATTTGCCGACAGACTTCTAGGCCGTCAATGCCATTCATCTGCCAGTCACATAAGATCAGCGCGGGCTGAAACTGCTGGGCTAGAACTAAACCTTCCTCACCATTTTGGGCTGAAATTACTTCATAGCCTTGCTCTTCAAGTGTGCGTCTTAGCACCATTTGGATGATCGGATCATCGTCAACTGTCAGAATTTGCACCATCTAACCTATGCAAGCCTTCGATCGCCCGATCGCCAAATTGATAGTTTGATCATAAGCTCCGTAGATTCACTGCTCAATCAGGATTTTGCCAAAAAAAGCTCCTCAGTTGAGGAGCTTCATCAAGTCTTTTTCTAATCGGATGCTAGACGGCGATCGAACCTGCGTAGGCCGAAGCGATCGCTGAAACCACTGCGGTTGCAAACAGCCACCAAGCTGCGGTTGCTGCCGCTTTGCGCGTGTCTTCCGCCTGCTTTTGGGCTTGGCGCTTCACGTCTTCCAGGCGACGCTGGGCTTCAGTTTGAATGCGTTCCGCCCGTTGCAGAACGCTGGTGCGAGCCGACTCGACCTGATCGATCAAACGGTTGGCATCGGCTTCTGAAATGTCCCGACGCGAACTGAGCAGAGCCACCAGCGTGCCGCGATCGACCTGTCCCAAGCGATCGCGCAGTGCGCCAAAGCCCGCCTGCGGGTCGTCCATCATCGTGCGGAGGTCGGCCTTGATGCTGTCGTAGTTGAGTTCAGGCCGCTCCAAATTGTTCAGATAGCGACGAATTTGGGCAAAACGTTGTCGATCGCGCCCTGAATCCGGTACTGCACGTCTTGCAGTTGCAGCAAAATTCGATCGCGCTGTGACTCGATCTGCGCCACGATTCGCTCGGCTTCTTCTGGCGTCATGTCGGGACGCTGCGAAAGCAAAGCAACGATCGTGTTGCGATCGACGTGCGAAAGCCGCTGACCCAAGTTGCTCATGCCCAAGCGGGGATCGCGAGCCAACAGTTGCAGATCGCGCTTGATGCCTTCGGGATCGAGTTCGGCTTTGTCCGTGTTGCGGAGATACTGCTCGATCGCCGTCTCGAAGTCCATGACGCGCTGCTGAGTCCGCAAGGCGACGCGGCGAGGCGCTCCGGTGATCCGGCGGATATTTTCCTGCACCTGATCGATCACCTGGTTGACCTGTTCCTCGCTCAGATCTTGCCGCTGGCTCAGAAGTTTCACGAGGGTATCGCGATCGAGCTGCGACAAGCGGCGACGCAAAGCAAACATTCCCGCTTGCGGATCGTTGAACAGCAAGTTCAAGTCGCGCTGGATGCCTTGGGGATCAAGCGCTTCTTTGTCGGTGTTCCGCAGATATTCGGCCAAGCTGGTCGTCACCTGATCGTATTGATCTTTGGCGGCGGCGGTAAGCTGCTGCGGCGCAGTAGTAACGCGATGCCACGAACCTTCGGCCTGATTGATCACCTCGTTGATTTGGTCTTCGTTCAGGTCTTGGCGCTGGTTGAGTAGCTGTACCAAGGTGTCGCGATCGAAGCTGGATGCCCGCGATCGCAACGCTGCCATGCCCGCCTGCGGATCGTTGAGCAAAAGCTGCAAATCGTTTTTGATCGCGTCCGGGTTCAGTTCGTCTTTGCCCGTGTTGCGGAGGTAGTCTTGCAGCTTCGTCCAAGTGGCTTGAGTGCGCTCTTTGGCTTGGTCAGCCAGCGTTTGCGATTCAAACAAAACCCGATCGCGAGTTGCTTCTAGAGCATCCAAAATCGGATCGACCTGAGCGGGCGTGATGTCCGTCCGACGCGAGAGAATTTCGCGCAGCGTGGCGCGATCGTATGCCGCCAATCGCAGCATCAGCGTGTCGTGATCGACATCCGCGTCCGCCAAAATTGCACCAAATGCCCGCTGAATTTCTTCGGGGTAGAAGCGATCGGCAGGCGTCAACATCAGGTAGGTCTCCACCATCGATCGCAGATCGAGCGCGGCCTGCCGTTCTTCCGCAGCGCGGGCGGTCGTGATCACTTCGCGGCGAATGTTTTCAAGCTGATCGGCAATTTCTTGAATGCGCGTCTGGGTGAACATGCCGCGATCGCTCAAAATGCTGACGAAATCCGATCGATTGATTCGCTCTAGCTGCTGGCGCACCGCTCTGGGGTCGGCGGCGGGATCGTAAATCACCTCGCGGAATTCGCGATCGATCGCCTCGCGGCTCAGTTCCCAGAAATAAGCGTTGTGCAGATAGTTTTCAATGTCGGCGCGAACCGTGCTGACAGGTTCATCGGAAACTTGAGCAGCAACTTTACCCGCCTGATCGCTGACGGTCGTTTTGCGCCGATTTCAGTTGACCGACGATTTTTTTCAACGCTCAAGTCAGACAAATCGGTGCGACCCATCAGCATTCCCACGATCGGCATCACGTTCGCCTGAATCGCTTGCAGACGCGAGCCTGTTTTGTTTTGCTGACTGTCGCTTTGCTGCTCAGTCTTGCTGGAATTACGAATTTCGGCAATCAACTGGTCGAGCTTGTTCGACACTTCTTTGCTGTCGATTTGGCCTTCCTGCGTCGATCGCAAATAATCGACAAGCTGCGTCATCTGATCCGGCTTCGGCTCTTGTCCGGGCTGCGTTCTGCCCAAGGTTTGCTGCCAAACCGACTCAAGCTGTCCGGCAATTCGATCGACATCGCGCTTGGACAAGTCCGTGCGGCTGCCAACCAAATCCACAAACTTTTGGCGATCGACCTGAACGCCTTGCGGCCCCACCATCGATCGAACTTCGGGATCGCTCAAAATCGACTCGAATTCCTTGCGGATGCTGGAGATGTCCAAATCGGCAGGACGGAGGCGATCGATGTAGTCTTCGATCGTGTCCCGGACGCGACCGGGATCAACGTTGGGAACCAGTTCGCGCCGAAATGCAGAGGCGGCAGCTTCCGCTGTGGCAACAACCTGATTGCTAGCGGCTTTGCCACCCAAGGCAGCGGTTGCCGTGCCCAAAATCGCCTGAAAGCCGGACGTAGCCGAGTTCACAACCGAACCGATCAGCGATCCGACAGTGGTGGAACTGAAGAAAACCAGCAGGCAGTAGTAGCCCGCCCAAATCACCAAGCCGACGATCGCGCCCAGCCCGTCATCGGCAAGCAAGCTGAGCTTAACGGCGAGATAGCAGGCGAAAAATAGTGCTAGCGTTACGGTGACAAGTGTCCAGACGCCGACGGCTGTGCCGATTTTCTTTACCGTCGAGCCAAAGCTGCCGCCGGATTTGTGGTCGTCGTGGTCGTCGTGGTCAGAAGATTTGCCCAGAATCGAAATTCCCGTCGCGACCGATAAATTGGTCAGGACAATCTGAAACGCAAAAGCTAAAAGAATTCCTGAAATTACCGCAATGAAAAAGCGAGGACCAGAAAAGACCAGCGAAGCATCTTCGGGTCTTGCAGGTTCAGCAACCACTGCCGTCGCTAAAAACTGTATCGGCAGTTTTGCCGCATTAAGCATAGTTTGAAACATTGATCTTTCCTCTTCAAAATTGCTGCCGCGCAGCTTCTCAAGAACTGTTAAAGAACTGACGCGATCGCAGTGCTGCCCTTTTTCAGGCAAAGTAATACTGTAGATACGATCCTCGAAATCACTGCATCGCTTCATCCCCCTCAAGTGAGAAATCGCTTTAACTTGAGAGATTGCTACAACACAAATGAGGTAATTAAGCGATCGAAAATCTGACTTTCATCTATCTTTTGGTCTAAACCTGTGATTCACTGCTTCACGTGCAAACCAACGTTCAGCAAAATTACACCAAAATAAAAATGCTGCTGCAACGGTTGGCTCCTCAATTCGCGATCGGATTAACCGTCGCGATCTGCAACTTGATTTCACTGCCGATCGATCGTGCTGCGCCTGTCCAATTTGCACTTCAACCGACAATCCTCTCTCAAGTTTCTGCCGCCATGCCCTCACCTTTTCTGTTTGATTCTGCCGCTGATTTCTCGGAAGGATTTGCCGCCGTTCGCGTTGCAGACCGCTTCGGCTACATCGATCGATCGGGCAGTTGGGCGATCGATGTCAGCCCAGATTTTGACGGCATTTCCGCCTTTTCTCAGCAAAGAGCCGTCATCCGAGCCAACAACATCAGCGGCTACATCGACACAATGGGAACGGTCATCATTGACCCACAATATCTCAGCGCCAATTCGTTTCGAGACGGACTTGCGGCTGTGAGAATGGGCACAAAATACGGCTACATTAACTTAGCAGGCGAACTCGAAATTGAACCGCAATTCGATTTAGCTAGCGACTTTTCTCAACAGCTTGCTGCTGTGAAAATTGACGATCGCTATGGCTTTATCGATCGCCAAGGCCGCTTTGCAATCGTGCCACAGTTTGAGGACGCTTGGAGCTTTGCCGACGATCGCGCCCCGGTTCGCTCTGGCAATCAGTGGGGCTACATCGATCGCGAAGGCAAGATGGCGATCGCGCCGCAGTTCGATGGCGCATTCACTTTTGCAGACGGCATGGGCAGAATTCGCAAAGGCGCACAATGGGGCTATGTTGATGCCTCTGGCACGCTCAAAATTGCACCACAGTTTGATTTTGCAATGGATTTTTCAGACGGATTTGCTGCTGTCTTAGTCGGCAATAAATGGGGCTATATCGATCGCAACGGCGCACTGGTTATCCCCGCCCAATTCGATTTTGCTGCGGACTTTTCTGAAGGTTTGGCAGCAGTGCAAATCGATCGCCAGCACGGATTTATCGATTCGTCTGGCAGCTTTGTGATTCCGCCAAGCTTCAGCAACGTTGGTAAATTTTCGGAGGGATTTGCCTGGGTGCAAACTGAGGGCAAGTATGGGTTCATCGATCGCGAAGGTCGCTTTTTAACCAATTAGAAATCTTGCATCGATCGCGGCTAAATTCCTGTCATCAGGAAGTTTGAGTTTCTTAACAAAGAATTTCTTTTTGTAACCCTCAGACGGTACGATAAAACTCTCTTCGGCTTTCGCCTAAACTGCCCTGAGCCGTGCAGTTTCTATTGTTTCAATCGAGAGGCATCCGCATTCATGACTGCCGTTACCCAACTTCCGACCTTTTGCGAAGGCATTCAGTATTTTAACGAGAATTTGCCCCACTTCGATCGCTACGGCAAAACCGCCGTGATTGGTGAGGGGGAGCAGGCGATCGCTGACCCCACCGATCCCGCCGCTGTCTATCAAACGCTTTTGGCTGCTGATGCGCTCCGCTATTTGACGCTGCAAGTGACGGCCAGCAAAGCATCCGGGCATCCGGGCGGGTTCGCTAGTCAGGTCGAGGCGTATGCGGCACTGGTGATGCTTGGTCACAAAAACATCTTGACGGAAGTGGGACACCACGCGCCCGGATTCTACAGCGCCATGTTCCTCGATCGATCCCTCGAAGACATGGGGATCACTACTGTTCAGCAGTTGCGCGATCGCTTCCGCGAACAGCACGGCCTGCTCGGACACTTATCCGGCTTCATTCCCGGCATCCTCGCGCCCGCTGGCCCCTTGGGACAAGGCCAGCATTTTGCGATGGCCGCCGCCCTCCTTCACCCTGGCAAGCTGTTTCCCGTCACGATCGGAGATGGCGGACTGGGCGAACCGTACATCATGAGCGCGATCGGCCACTTCCACACGGCCTATCCCAGCGTCACGAATTTCCTTCCTGTGCTGGTCTGGAACGGCTATTCGCAAGAGCATCACAGCATGGTGTCCACGCAGTCGAACGATCGCATGATCGGCTACTGGAAGGGCAACGGCTTCGATGAGGTCATCTTGGTCAACGCGAAAGATTTCGACGATCAAGACCAGCCGGGTGAATATGTCGATAGCACCGCTTTTTCGTTTGAGCAGCGCATGGCTTTTACACAAGCAGTTCTGGAAGCGACTGACAAAGCGGCGAAATCCGCACTCGGCGGCAAGCTCACCGTTTTGATCGTCAAGCAGCTTAAAGGCGCAGGCGTTCACGCTCGTGGCTCCAAGTCGCACAATCTTTACGCACATCACACGCTGGATAATGCCGACATTGTTTCCGCTCTGCAAACTCGCGCCCTGTCGTCTGCGGCGTGGCAACTGGTGCGATCGAACGCGGAACGCGCAGGCGGCGGCTCGGCCTCGAAAGTCGCCGTCACCGAATCGATTCTAGAAATTCCCGATCTCGGAACGCTGCCATTGGAAGAGTATGCGATCGCAGGCGAAAAGAAAGTCGCAACAACCGCGATGGGCAGACTCGTGGCCGCTGTTGGACAGAAGGACGATCGCTATCTCGTCACCAATGCCGACGGCAACGAAGCATCGGGAATCGCCAACATCAACCAAGCCCTGAAGATCATCCACCCGACAACGGACGATCTCTACAATCAGCAGCCCCAAGGTCAGGTGTATGAACCGCTGAGCGAAGATGCCTGCGCGGGGCTGGCGGTCGGTCTGGCGCTGATGGGCGGGCGATCGCTCTGGTGTTCCTACGAATCATTTGCGATCAACGGCCTCCCAATCTGGCAAACCGTCACGCAGGCAATGGCCGAACTGCGCCGACCCACTCCGGCCACCGTGACGCTGTTCACAGCGGGCGCACTGGAGCAGGGACGCAACGGCTGGACGCACCAGCGCCCGGAAA
>JAAUTJ010000161.1 GCA_012031475.1 Leptolyngbyaceae cyanobacterium SM1_3_5
AGCAGCGATCGCCTTTTAGATCAAACGTATTATTTTCGCAATAAACTGTTAAACTTTTAAGCAGATTTTGATGCTGCCGAAGTTAAGATCCTCTGCTAGTTTGGATGGGTCGATCGCAAATTGGGAATTCCCATGCGTCAAATCAACTTTCTCGTCATTTTCGTGGTTTGCTTAGCGCTGGTTCTGTTTGGAATTGAAAACACTGAGCCTGCCGTGATTCACGTGGTTCAAGGCATGGAGGTGCAAGCACCCTTGTCGATCGAGCTTTTGCTGGCAAGCGGTTTAGGCGCAGTGCTGGCCTGGGTGTTCAGCGTTTGGGCACAGGTTCAGCGATCGATCGAGTCGCGAGCCGATCTGCGGCAGCGCGAGGTTCGCATCCAAGAGCTTGAGCAAACCGTGCAGCGCTACAAGGTCGAACTGGAAGAACAGCGCTTGCTGCCTGCTTCTCAGTCAAATTCGTCAACAGAAGCATATGCCCAATAGCTCATGCCGATGCTCGATCCGCTCAATGCTTGGAGTTTGATAGTTCCGCTGGGGCTGCTAGGGCTGATTGTTCTGGCAGCCGTTTATTTGTTCGCCTCAGCATCCGGTGACTTGATTTGGTAACTTTATGACTTCGCTGGCCGACAACGCGATCGCACTGCTGCTCGACATGGCCGAACGGGGCGAACTTGATCCCTGGAATGTGCAGGTGATTGAAGTGATCGATCGCTTCTTGAGCCAGCTTCAACCGACTGCGACAGGCGGACGCGCTGCCTACGAAGCCGATCTTTCGCAGTCGGGTCAAGCGTTTCTCTACGCTTCCATGCTCGTTTTGCTCAAGGCCGACAGCCTCGCTCGCGCTGCCGAAGCGATCGAAGCGCCACCGGAAGAAGAGGAAATTCTGGAACTGACGGGCGAGAATCCGCTTCCCTTGCGGCTGGAGCGATCGCTGCGTCGCCGTGCCGTTGCGCGTCCGCCGCAAAGTCGGCGCGTCACCTTGGCCGAACTGATCGCCCAGCTTGAAGTGATGGCAACCACGCTGGCTGAGCAAACGCCCCGCGCCCGCGCCCGCCGTCCCAAGCCGCATTCGCGATCGGAAGCAATTGCCTCGATCGCGGAACTGGCTCATGCCGAAAACTTGTCGGAAGTGGCAGCGGCGATCGAACGTTTTTGCGCGATCACTGGAGCGAAATCAGTCAGGGTCAAGCCTGGATGGATTTTGAGGAATTGCTCGATGCTTGGGCGCAGCCCGGAGTTAACCCGATTCCTAGCCATTCGCCGCAGGGCGATCGCGTCGCGTTTTTGGGGACTTTTATTTCTCTCAGCGCAGTCGAAAGTCGAACTAGCGCAAACCGAGTTTTACCAAGATTTGCAGGTGCGATCGTGCAGCGTTCCCGAAACGGGATCGATCGACGCAGCGGGAACGGGATCAATTGATGCAGCAGAGACAACCGATCTAACCGAAGCTGCCGTCTCGCTTGCCCTGCTCGATTAGTCTGCTTACACCGAAACAGATGCAAATTCTGCATAAATCGGTTTAACTTGTTCTAACGGTAAAAATTCGACAAAATGTTGCGGCTACTCCTCCCAGAGGCTAGAAGAGTGTGAAAGACTGGAACAAGCTCATCATTGAGCGCTTTCCGTCAAATCGATCGAAGCTGAATTACGCACAGGCAAGAAGACATTTATGAAAGCCATGATTCTGGCAGCCGGAAAGGGAACTCGTGTGCGTCCCATCACGTACACGATCCCAAAACCGATGATCCCGATTCTGCAAAAGCCCGTCATGGAATTTTTGCTAGAACTCCTGCGGCAGCACGGCTTCACCGAAATTATGGTGAACGTCAGCCACCTTGCGAACGAAATTGAAAGCTATTTTCGCGATGGTCAGCGCTTTGGTGTGCAAATTGCCTATTCCTTTGAAGGCCGGATTGAAGCGGATGGTGAACTGGTTGGAGCCGCGATCGGCTCGGCGGGCGGAATGCGCCGAATTCAAGATTTTTCGCCGTTCTTTGACGATACGTTCGTTGTGCTTTGCGGCGACGCGCTGATCGATCTCGACCTGACCAAGGCGGTGCAGTGGCATCGGGAGAAGGGATCGATCGCCACCGTCGTGATGAAAACCGTTCCCAAAGAAGAAGTGTCGAGCTACGGCGTGGTCGTCACCGACGAAGAAGGCCGCATCAAAGCCTTTCAGGAAAAGCCCAAAGTCGAAGAAGCCCTGAGCAACTGCATCAACACGGGCATCTATATCTTTGAGCCGGAAGTGCTGGACTACATTCCCTCTGGCGTCGAGTTTGACATTGGCGGAGAGCTTTTTCCCAAGCTGGTCGAAATGGGTGCCCCGTTCTACGGCATTCCGATGGATTTTGAGTGGGTTGATATCGGCAAAGTCCCTGACTACTGGCAGGCGATTCGCGGCGTTTTGAATGGGGATGTCAAAAATGTGGAAATTCCCGGTCACGAAGTCGCTCCGGGCATCTACACGGGCTTAAACGTCGCCGTCAACTGGGACAAGGTGAACATCAAAGGACCCGTCTACATCGGCGGCATGACCCGGATCGAAGATGGCGCGACGATCATTGGTCCCACCATGATCGGCCCCAACTGCTGGATCTGTAGTGGCGCAACGGTTGACAACAGCGTGATCTTTGAATATTCGCGCTTGGGTCCCGGTGTGCGCTTGGTCGATAAGCTGGTTTTCGGTCGCTACTGCGTCAACAAAGACGGAGACGCGATCGATGTCCAAGCCGCCGCGCTCGACTGGCTGATCACCGACGCTCGCCAAGTCCTACCCGACCAAATGCCCGCCGAACATCAAGCGATCGTGGAACTGCTCAGCAGCGATCGCCCCGCCTAGCTTATCGATTGGGGACGTACAAGCCGTGCGTCCCTAGTCATCTTCTTCGGAATGCTCCTGCTGCCAAGCATCATAGAGATCCGGGCGGCGATCGCGGGTTCGCTGAATCTGCTGCTGTTTGCGCCAGCGGGCGATCGCTTCATGGTTGCCCGATCGCAGCACGTCCGGGACACTCCAGCCGCGAAAAACCGGAGGCCGAGTGTATTGCGGATAGTCCAGCAGTCCCGCCTCAAAGCTTTCAAACTTCAGCGAATCGGCTTTTCCCACCGTTCCCGGCAGCAGGCGAATCACGCCATTCAGCAGGGTAAGAGCCGGAATTTCGCCGCAGGTCAAGACAAAATCGCCCAGCGACACTTCTCGCGTTACCAAATTCGTCACGCGCTCATCAACGCCTTCATAGTGGCCGCAAATCAGCACTAGCTGATCGAAGCTGGCAAGTTCTTGAAACATCGGCTGTCGCATCGTTTCGCCCTGCGGCGTCAACAAAATTACTTCACGACTGGGCAAAACCGGGAGCGATTCCACAGCGGCAAAAATTGGTTCGGGCTTGATCAGCATTCCCACGCCGCCGCCATACGGTTCGTCATCAACGCGATGATGCTTATCCTGCGTAAAATCACGCGGATTCGTGAGAACGACGCTGGCAATTTGGTTGGCGATCGCTTTTCCCATCAGGCCAGAACTGAGGGGAGACGCAAAAAAATCTGGAAACAGCGTAACGATATCAATTCGCACAAGATTCAAAAAGAGCCGTCGTCAATCACTATAGTTCTCTCCGCTTCTAGATGACCGAATTTAGGCTGGGTCGTCTGGGTTGAAGAGGCGATCGATCAAACCACGAATTTCCGTCTGCTGAGCATCTAAGCGAGCTTCACTTACATTTGCAACTGCTGCAACCCTTCGCAGTTCGCTAAGGCAATTTTTCAGATTTCATCAGGTGCGCCGTTCTACTAGAACAAGGCGAATGCCAAGCGCAATCAGCAGACTGCCAGTAACTCGATCGAACCACGCGACAACTTTGGGGCGCGTTGTCAACAAAGCACGAATTCGACTTGCTAGCAGAACAACACCTGCATACCACATCAAACACATAGCAATTGTGATAGCTCCCAGTACAATCACCTGCAAGGTTACGCTACCACGCTGAGGATCGATAAACTGTGGGATAAATGCCATGAAGAAAACGATCGCTTTGGGATTAAGAGCATTGCCCAAGAAGCCCTGCATGAACGATCTTGATGTAGTGTCCTGTTTTTGTTCTAAAGATGAAAGGCCACTTCGACTTTGTAGAGAACGAATTCCTAAATAGATTAGATACACTGCTCCACAAAGCTTTAGAGCGGTGAACAGCACTGTTGAAGCAAGAACAACTGCCGTCAAACCCAAAATGGCCGCTGTAATGTGAACAAAATAACCGCTACATACACCTAGAGCAGTCAAGAAACCTCCCCTTCGTCCATGCCTGAATGTGTTGCTTAGAACAAGCAAGGTATCTGGACCAGGGGTGATCACTGCAATAGCGCATGTTACTAGAAATAATACAAATGATGCTGGCTCAAACATAAGGTTTTTACATTCAAAACAACACTTTCATATTACAAGTAGTCTTCTTTTTTGAATTCTAGCGGACAAAAAAAGGCCGCTCGTGGCGACCTTCCAAAATGCGATTGAATTGTAGCTTTGACTTAGGCGAGTCCGGTGTTCATGCCGGGTTTGCCAGTTGAGAGTTCCACCTTGACGATTTTGCCGCCCATTTTCTGAATGCGCTGCTGCTCTTTGAACCAGTTCTCGTAGGGAACGAGCTTGGTGAAATAGGTATTTTGTAGTTCGCGCTGCGTCCGAATTCGGGTTTGGCTGGGAACGCAGGCGGTCACTTTGAACATCCGCATGGGGTTTGACTCCTAGAGTTGAGGGAACCGGAATTAGACGCTGTTATGTCTAAGAATTTGAGGAAAGCTCTCGCAGACGATCGATCTGCAAGCTGAACCGAGCTTTGCCTGCTATGAAATTTTGAATTTCTATGGTCGCATTGACTGCGATCGATTGGGTGCAAATCTAAAGTTCTGAGCGTCTGAAGTCAATTTTAAATCGGCACAGCCACAAGATTAGCCCTTGCAAATTTAACACTCACTCCAGACGGCTCAGAGCTTACACTGCTAACCGCTCATACCCGATTAGCGGAGGCTTACTTAGCTCAAGCCAGAGCAGATGTAGTCGAGGTAGACACCCATTTCCTTACCTGCGTCTGCGCCCACCAAGCTGGCGGTCACTTCTTTCATGGCTTGGATCGACTGCACGGTGGCCGCAATGGGCACACCCAGCGAGTTGTAGGTTTCCTTCAGGCCGTTGAGGACGCGCTCATCGAGGATGGAGGGGTCGCCAGCCAGCATTGCGTAGGTGCTGTAGCGGAGGTAGTAGTCCAGGTCGCGGATGCAGGCGGCATAGCGACGGGTGGTGTACATGTTTCCGCCGGGACGGGTGATGTCAGAGTACAGCAGCGACTTTTGCGACGGCTTCTTTGACAATTTGAGCGGCGTTGGCGCTGATCGTGGTGGCTGCACGGACGCGCAGTTCACCCGTTTGGAAATAGCCTTTCAGCTTTTCCATTGCGCTGGTGTCCAGGTATTTGCCCTGAACGTCGGAGGAGTTGATAACCGAGGTAATTGCGTCTTGCATGGATTTGATTCCTTGAAACCGGATTGCAATACTGTTAGTTGAAAACAGCCGTTTTAGCTGAAACAGCCGTTAATGAAACAGCCGTTGATGAAACAGCAGAAATGGCCTAAGCCTTACTGCATTGCGCCGACGAGGTAGTCGAAGTAGGAGCCAGCTTCCGAAGCGTCTTCGCCCGACATCATCGAGGTAGCGACGTTCTTCATGGCGCGGACGCTTTCAGCGACGGCTTCGATCGGAGTTCCGAGCGAGCGGTACATTTCGCGTACACCGACGACACCGATTTCTTCGATCGGGCTGACATCACCAGCAACGATTCCGTAGGTGATCAAACGGAGGTAGTAGTCCATGTCGCGCAGGCAGGTGGCGGTCATTTCTTCACCGTAGGCATTGCCACCGGGGGAAACGACGTCCGGGCGCTTTTGGAACAGTTGGTCGCCAGCTTGCTTGACGATGCGCTCGCGCGATTCGGTCAGCACTTGTGCGATCCGCAGGCGGCGTTCGCCCGAAGTCACAAAGCCTTTGATCCGATCCAATTCACCGGGGCTGAGGTAGCGGGCTTCAGCGTCGGCATTCACGATCGATTTCGTGACAATACTCATTGATGGGTTCCTCCGAAAAGAAAAATGTAACCAGATGTGTTTAAACTGGCGCTCAGTGATGAGCGACTGAGCCACAATGCCAGAACTGCTAATCCGTTTGACCGAAATTCAGCAGGCATCCTCTAATTTACCTTGGGTGCGTTCAGAAAGTTTGGGCGTTTCCAACAAGTACATCAAGGTTTAGACTCAGCTACCTTCCGCAAATCATTCTGCGTCATTTTCTTGATGTACTTGTGCGCTTCTTCATACTTTGTAATACTTTTTTCAGAAAAGGTAGACACGCCATAAACCCACGAATTTTGCAAGGTGTCCAGCCAGAAATATTTCTTAAAATTTGGCTGAGGCGATTTTGACTGAGGCGATTGCTAGCGCGTCCCGGCTCCCATCCGGCGATCGGGAATGCCGCGATCGGGCGGCGTGTAGGTTTGGCTAAGCGCGATTGGGTGGGACGGGGGCAGCGATCGAACTTCAGTCAGGTGAAGCACAGCAAAAAGTACGCACGTCCATTTTGAATCTCCAGCGGCTTCGATTGCGGCTAAAGACTCTTAGTTCTGAGCGCGGCTCAATTATGCAAAGGTGGGGACTAGCCCTTGCCGCCCGTGAACGTCACACCTTCGATGAAATAGCGATTAAAGAAGGCATAGATCATCAAAACAGGCAAAGTAAATACCATTGAAGCGGCCATAATATAGTTCCAATAGCTGATGTATTGGCCTTTGAAGCTGTTAAGGCCGAGCGGCAAGGTGAACATTTCGGGATCAAACAAAATCACCACAGGCGTTAAGAAATTATTCCAGCTTCCCATGAATACAAAGATGGCTTGGGCGGCAAGTGCAGGTTTTGCCAGCGGTAAAACGATGTGGCGAAATGTGCCCCAGCGCGTCAATCCGTCAAGCTGCGCGGCTTCTTCCAGTTCACGCGGAAAATTCATGAAAAACTGACGCATCATAAAGATAAATGTCGCGTTGATCAGGCTGGGAACGATCATGCCCTGATAGGAATTCAGCCAGCCGATCGACTTCAAAATCAGAAATGTCGGAATCAGCGTCACCTGAGCCGGAATTGCCAAAACTGCCAAAATTAGAAAAAACCACATCTGTCGTCCGCGAAATCGCAGTCGCGCCAAGGCATAGCCCGCCATTGAGTTAAACAGCAGATTAAAAAGTGTGACGCTGACAGCAATCACAACGCTGTTGAATAGCCAGCGTAGGAACAAAGGTTCCTGAATAAAAATGCGTTTGTAGTTGTCGAACGTAAAGTCTTTGGGCAAGAAATTCGCTTCGCCGCTGACAATTTCTGAGAGCGGTTTGAAGGAGGCAGAAAGCGCCCACAAGAAGGGGATTACTGTGACGATCGCGTAGAGTGTCAGGACGGCGTAAAGGAGAATTTTTAGCCAGGGTCGATCGCCAAACTTGTTTAACTTAGTCAATTTCACCTCCAAACCAGCGTCGCTGAATTAAGGTCAAAAGAATGATCAAAGCGGCGAGGAAAAGGCGATCGCCGCTCCATAACCCATTTGCAACGTCCGAAAAACTGCCTGATAAATCAGCAGCACAACGGTTAAAGTTGCGTTATTTGGCCCACCCGTTCCGCCTGAGAAAATGTACGACTGATCGAATAGCTGAAACGTGCCGATGATGCCCATTGCGACGACGAAAAAGGTGACAGGTTTGAGTAGAGGAACGGTGATGCGAATGAACTGCTGCCAGCCGTTTGCGCCGTCGAGTTCTGCGGCTTCGTAGACCGATCGCGGAATGTCCTGCAATGCCGCCAGATAAATCACCATAAAGAACGGTGCAGTTGACCAAATATTCATAATCATGATGCTGCGGAGGACAACCGCCGGATCGCCTAGCCAGTTATAGGTCGGCAATCCGAAGAAGCCGAGGAAGTCATTTAATAAGCCGTTGGTGTTATAAATCCACATGAAGATTAGCGTTAGGACGGCGGACGATGTGACGGTTGGCAAAAAGTACAGAATGCGCCAAAGATTGCGTCCGCGAATGCCGGAATTGAGCGTGACAGCCATCACCAAGGCGAGGATTGTTTGAGATGGAACGACGATCGCCACATATTCGATCGTGTTTTTCAAGGCAATCCAAACTCGCTCATCCGATCGCAGTCGGGCAAAATTTCTGAGGCCGATAAATTCATACTCAATGCCGCCTAAAAGCTGCACTCGGTGAAATGAAAGAAAAACCGCATATAAAATTGGCAAAATTACAAAAACGCCCAACACAAACAAGGCAGGAGCCATGAATAAATAGCCCGTTGCGTCTTCTTGGAGGTTCGATCGATGCTTTGAAGTCAACACAGCAAACCGGATATCGACACAGTATTTTTTACTGTAGCGATCGACCTTGAAGATGAGCGCATCGTTTTACCGATCGTTACTTCGATCGCGTTTGGTTGGAAATTTATCGCTTTCGATCGAGCAAATCTGCTAGTGTGCATGGGGAATTGTACGCGCTGATGGACGATGTATCAGAAACTTACTGCCCCGCAACTGGATCCCGCATTACCTTTGCCGATGGTCAGCCGATCGTGCCACGACCGATCTCGTTATTCGTGGGATCGT
>JAAUTJ010000162.1 GCA_012031475.1 Leptolyngbyaceae cyanobacterium SM1_3_5
CTGTTGGGCTGGCGAAATTCGCGGTATTGCCAATACCAAACGCTGTTGCCGTTCACCTGAATCGAGCTTTGATCGACCAGGAAGCGATCGCCCACTGCGTTCGTGGTAACTTCTGTCCACTGCACTTGCTGGGCTTGGGCAAACGCGATCGGGGCGGGCAGGATGCTGAATAGGGCGGCGATCAGCAGGCGATCACGGCTGTTGCGGCTGAAGTTATTGCGGCTGAAGATAGCGTTCCACATTTTGAATGGCCTGTTGTGCATAGGAATTGTTGGGGCGTTCGTCGATCGCACGGCGAAAATACAGCAGGGCGGTTGCATAGTCGCGGGCATTGGTGGCCGCATATCCGGCTCGCATGTAGCGATCGAAGGCGGTACTTTGCGATCGCGGTGGGGTGGCGGACGGCTGTTGAGTCGCGGATGGTTGAGCCATCGTGCTGCCGATTTGCTGCTGATACAGACCGAGGACGCGATTGGTGTATTCTCTGGTTTCCGGGCGGTTGTAGCGGCTGGAGTCTCCGGTCATCCACCAGGCAGCGGCACGACGAACAGCGATCGCTTCGTCACCGTTGCGAGATTCGGCTTGCAGCACGTCGCGCATTACGCAGGCAACAATGCTGCGGGCGGTGGCGGGACTGGTTTCAAACTGGTCGGGCGACAGTTCGCGACCAATGCACGATCGTGACCAGCGCCCAATATTTCCCGGCATCACCTGCCATTCACTATACAGTCCGTCGTCAGTTCGGCCTGTTTGTGGCGCAGCCTGCCGCAGGGCTTCAACGAGGGCATTGGTTTGTTGATCGTTCACCTGCGCTTGAGCAGGCAACCCGGAAAGGCTCAAGCCAATTGCGGCAATTAGTAAAAGGAAGCGCGATCGCATAGTCAACCCGAAATTTCAGCAAATCCAATCTGTCATAACCGCTGCAAATTGGCATCCTTCTTTGCTGAGAGATTGGGCAGAGGGCAGGAGGCAGAGGGCAGAGGGCAGAGGGCAGAGGGCAGAGGGCAGAGGGCAGAAGGAAAAGGCAGACCTACTCATTCTTCATTGCTTGTCGCTTCCGCCCAAACTGGGGGACGGCAGCCCGCCAGCGTTTCATGCAGGTTGACGACCTGCCCGATGATGGCGATCGCGGGTGAACTAAATCCGGTCGCTTCGATTTGCGCCACGATCGTTTCCAGTGTCCCGATCAGTTCTTCCTGCTCGGCTCTGGTTCCCCAGCGCACGAGGGCGATCGGCGTGTTGCGCTCCAGTCCAGCGGCTTCAAGCTGGGCAATGATGTAGGACAGGTTGTGAACGCCCATGTAAATCACGATCGTCTCGGAGCCTTGGGCGATCGCCTGCCACTTCACTTCAGGGCGATATTTGCCTGCGGCTTCGTGTCCGGTCACGAATGTCACCGAGGAACTGTAGGCGCGATGCGTCAGGGGAATTCCGGAATAGGCGGGAGCAGCAATCCCCGATGTGATGCCGGGAACGACTTCAACCGGAACGCCCGCCGCCACCAAGTCTTCCATTTCTTCGCCGCCGCGCCCAAACACAAACGGATCGCCGCCTTTGAGCCGCACGACGATCGCACTAGTCTGTGCTTTGTCGATGAGTACCTGAGTGATGTCTTCCTGCACCAGCGAATGTCTGCCGCGCCGTTTGCCTGCGCTAATCTGTTCGGCCTGCGGATTGATCATTGCCAAAATCTGCGGACTTACCAGGGCATCGTAAACAACGACATCGGCCATTTCCAGCAGCGTTTTTCCTTTGAGCGTAAACAAACCCGGATCGCCAGGACCAGCACCGACGAGGTAGACTTTACCGACTTGTTGCATAGGGGGTTAGAGGGTGAGGAGACGCGAGATCTCACGTCTTTACGGGGTTAGAGGGTGAGCAGTTCGATCGCAATTTCTGCCAGTTGGGGAGTTGCACCGAGCGGGGCGGCGAGGTGCAGTTTGCAGCCAGGAAACTGGTCAGACAGGGCTTGGACGGACAGGGCGATCGCATCGGTGATGCCGCCTGCAAACAAAAAGTAGGCACGATCGAAATGTCGCGATCGCCTGCTGCCACTCGTTCGGCAATTGCGTCGCTCAGGCTGGGCGCAACGGACCAGTAGGCCGGAGTTGCCTGCAAGCGATCGGCTAGACTGGCGATTTGGCGATTGGCCGGAGTGCGGCGGCTGCCGTGTGCCAACAGAATTCGAGTTGCTGGCGGAAGTTCGGCAAAGGTTTGAGCCAGCAGCGCTTCCAATCCTGCATGACTGCCGAGATGTGGGCACAGATGCAGATCGATATCGTTCTGGGAGCGCTTCGCGGCCAGCGAAGCTGATCCGTATCGGGTCGTACCTCCTAAAGCTTGCTGCGCCAGCTTCACTGCGGCAGGCAAATCGACGCGCACATGGATGCCCGCCAGCAAAAACAGCGGCAGAATCACCAAGCGGCGATAGCCTTGTGTCAAAGCTTGCTGGGCGGCTTCGTAGATTTGCTGATGCAGCGGTTCGGGTGCAAGCTCCAGGGCGGCAGTCGCGATCGAAGGCGCAATCAGAGGCGGCAGAAGCGCGATCGCGCCCTGCGCGGAAGCATTCGATCGAGCGGGCTGCTGCCAAGCTTCCCGGAGCAGTTGGGCAAAGGCTTCGACGGCAATCTGCGGACGGCGATCGCGGC
This sequence comes from Leptolyngbyaceae cyanobacterium SM1_3_5, assembly GCA_012031475.1. GTDB lineage: Bacteria > Cyanobacteriota > Cyanobacteriia > Elainellales > Elainellaceae > JAAUTJ01. The sequence continues at coordinate 2,649 of JAAUTJ010000162.1, forward strand.
TTCCGTGAGAAACCAAAAGGTAAGCAGAAGGTGAATTCAAGGGCAAAGCTTGAGGGCAGAACGACAGGAAGTGTAAACCTAGCTTAATCGAAAAGGTTAAGAATGAATTGCAGCGTTCTTAAGCGAATACTGAACCATGTCAGTACTGACCATGATAGAAGCAGCGATCGCGGTTAGAACGCTGGTGCGCCAACAGTTTTGGCTTAGGCAGAAGCGGAGAAACCGCTCAAGCGCAATCCTGTCGAGCGATCCCTCCCAAAGGCTCGGCCTCCAGAAATTTAATTTGTCACGAAAAATTGATAATTTCTGTCCAAGGTGAGAGGGACGAGAGAATTCGAGTCAAATTCTGCCTGGAGGCGCGATCGCTCTGCACAGCATTACATTCCGTTCAATTCTGTATTTCTTGCTACATTTTGTTCCAAAATGAAACATACAGGCTTCGCTTCAACCCCGCCTGCAATTGAGTTCAGAGGATTCTATGTCAGATACGCTTCTAGCCGATGCCAACCTGCGCCTCGAAAAGGCACTGCGCGATGTGACGATTAGTCAAGACGCGATCGAACGGCTCACCCACCCCAAAGCCAGTCTCAGCATTGCGATTCCGGTGCGAATGGACGACGGTTCGCTGCGCGTTTTTCCGGGCTATCGCGTCCGCTACGATGACAGTCGCGGTCCCACCAAGGGCGGCGTCCGCTTTCATCCCAATGTCTCGATCGACGAAGTGCAATCGCTCGCGTTTTGGATGACGTTCAAGTGCGCCGTGTTGAATTTGCCGTTCGGCGGCGCTAAGGGCGGCGTGACGGTCAATCCGAAAGCGCTGTCGAAACTCGAATTAGAAAGGCTCAGTCGCGGCTATGTGGATGCGATCGCGGACTTCATCGGTACGGATGTCGATATTCTTGCGCCGGATGTCTACACGAATGCGATGATCATGGGCTGGATGATGGACGAATACAGCATCATCCGGCGGCAATTTTCTCCCGGTGTTGTGACGGGAAAACCGATCGCAATGGGTGGCAGTCTAGGCCGCGAAACTGCGACGGCAATGGGCGCTTTTTTCGTGATTCAATCAGTTTGGGCACAGCAAACGCGGTCGCCTGGGGAAACTTCGATCGCGATTCAAGGCTTTGGCAATGCAGGCGCAATTTTGGCGGATTTGCTGTTTCATGCGGGCTACAAAATTGTGGCCGTCAGCGATTCGCAAGGCGGAATTTATGCAAAACAAGGACTGGATATTCCCAGCGTCCGCCATCTGAAAGAATCCAGCCGCAAACTCAAAGCCGTCTATTGTGAAGATTCGGTTTGCAGCAGCGTTGACCATCAAGTGATTACGAATGCAGATTTGTTAGCGCTCGACGTTGATATTTTGATCCCCGCTGCCCTCGAAAATCAAATCACAGCAGAAAATGCCGATCGCATCCAGGCAAACCACATTTTTGAAGTTGCCAATGGTCCAATTGCTTCATCCGCTGACACCACTTTGGAAGCCAAAAACATTCAGGTTTTTCCAGATATTTTGGTGAATGCAGGTGGCGTCACGGTCAGCTATTTTGAATGGGTGCAAAACCGCAGCGGCTTCTACTGGACACTGGAAGACGTGAACGATCGACTGCAAACCAAAATGGTCGAGGAAACCGCGAAAATTCAGCGATCGCCCAAGAACTCGCCATCTCCCTCAGAACTGCCGCGTATGTTCACGCCCTGAATCGATTAGGAGAAGCGATCGACGCCAAAGGCACTCACGAGGATTATCGCAGGCAGTAACGCGATCGCTGCTCACAACTCGCCCGAAGGCAGCCAATCACATCGTCCAAACAAAAAACCTGCCCAGACAAAAAACCCCGATCTATCGCTAGACCGGGGAAAAAACCATTCAACGAATTGGATTCGTTGTCAAAACTTTAGCACTTACTTGAATTGTCCGGTGGTGGTGGACGGCGACAAATCTGACCAGGATTGTTTGATCAGGTCAGCGGTTGCCTTGGTGCTGCCCAGCCAGTTTCCAGCCGGAAGTGAAGGATAGCGACGGTACGGCACGACATCTTCACCAAAGTAGCGGCTGTACTCAGGACTATCGACCATTGCATCGACTGCCACTTTCAAGCCGCCATCGGCCAGCAGCTTGTTGTACTCGCGAATCTCGGCTTGCGTGGCCGGAGCGCGTCCCAAGATGTTGCGGAACAGCAGTTCGATCACCTTGGTGTTTGGATACGGCGTGTAGTAGCGGCGGCGGTAGGCGTCTGAACCTGCCAGTTGGCGGACAAACTCGCGGACGTTGATTTCGCCATTCCGCAGGCGGCTTTCCAAATCCGATCGCCGGAACTCCTTGGGAATCTGACCGCTGAACGCATCCATCACTTGCGTGTAGATGGCGTTGATGATCAGTTCTTTTTCGGTGATCGGCAGGTCAGGGTTCGATCGGAAAATCCGGGCGGGTTTGCGGCGGAACGTGCCGACGCCGACCTCGACCGATTGACCGCTGCCGTTGGAGAACGATCGACCCAGTTCGATAAATAGCGGCTTGCTCATGTCCATCTGGCGCGCTTTCACGGCCAGGTCGTTCATCGCCAAGCCCATCAGCGGCATCTTGGTGATGTCCATCCGCGTCTTCACCGGACTGAAGCTCGGCACAACCACCTCATCATTTTGCTTGGTGAGTTGGTTGTAGAGCTTTTCAGTGTTCGGGAAGTTGGCGGCGGGCAGAGTCGGGAAGCGACGGTAGGGAACCGTATCTTCACCGAACAGCTTGGTGTATTCCTCGGTTGTCGTCAAAGCGGAGATGAACGCCTTCAGACCTTGCGAAGCCAAAATCAAGTTGTATTTGCGAATTTCCGCTTGGTCTTGCGGGGCGCGGCCAAGATAGTGCTTTGTGCCCAGTTCGATCACTTTCGTGTTTGGATAGGGCGTGTAGAACTCCTTGATGTAGAGCCGCGAGCTTCCCAAGGCTTCCACAAATTCCTTGACGTTGATTTCGCCGTTGCCCAGCTTGCTTTCGATCTCGGTAAACTCGTTGCGAACGATGTACGGCTCGATGTCGCGCTCGAAGATTTGGCGGTAGGCGGCGCGGATCACCGTATTGACTTCGCTCTTGTCCCCTGTGTTGGCAAGCTTGAAGATCTTGGTTTGTTCGCGCTGCTTGTTGACGCCCTGAGCGACGCGGAACTGCACGTCCGGCTCGGTGCGGTTGGCAGGAACGGAACCGAGTTCGACGAAACGCGGGGTTTCTTCCTTCTCGATCGTGGTTCCTTTGTCCGCAATGCTGCCGATCCGATTGGTTCGCAGCGCCAAGCCTTGCGGCGTCAGGTAGCGCTCGTAGGGAACGGTATCTTCGCCAAAGGCTTCGTTGTATTCCGGGCTGTCGATCAGCGCGTCAATTAAAGCGTAGAAGCCTTTCTTGGCGCAGATGTCGAAGTACTTGTTGTTTTCCTGACGGCCATAGGTCGGGCGACCCAACAAGCGACGGTGGATGTATTCGATCGACTTTGTGACATAAAGCGAAGTCCAATACATCTTGCGGAATAGATCGGATTTTGCCAGCATCCGAATGAAGTCGCGCATCGTGATCTCAGCGTTTTCCAGCTTGATCTCCGCCACCTTCTGCCGCTGGCCTTCATAGACATCGCGGCCAAACACTTGCAGATAGGCAGCGCGGATCACGGCTTGCGTGGAGCCTTCCGTGAACTTGGTGCTGATGCCCTGCGTGTTCGTCGTCTGCCGTCCGACCTGAATTCCCGTAAAGCTGGGGCTTTGGTCGTAGCGGAACACTTTGGGACCCAGCGAACCGGGGAACTCACCTCTGGCAGCCGGATTGCTGTTCTGGTTGTTGATCGCAGGACCTTGGTGAATCAAGATCCGCTTGGTGTCTTTGCCAAACGGAGCCGGACGAGTGCTGGGATTGGTGTTCTGTTTGGGGAAGATCGCGCCAAACTGAATTTCCAGCGGGTCGTTGCCCGAACCATAGACATGCTGATCCGGCAAAGGCTGCTCGTAGTCCGCGAAGGTCGTGATGAACTGCGGCACTTTGCGGAACGGGGCGCTGTAGCGGAACAGGTCTTGCTGTGGTCCCCAGTTGCGACACTCTTGCGCTTCTTGACCCAGACCGCGCAGGTAGGGAACGGTTTCTTCGCCAAAGTAATCGCTGTATTCCTTCGAGTCTACGAGCGCATCCACAAGAGCGGGCAGGCCACCGGAGGAGACGATCGAAAAATACTTCTGCACCTCTTCCCGCGAAGACGGTCCGCGACCGAGAATGTGGCGGAAGGCCAATTCCAGCGCGCGGCTGTTGATGTACGGATCGAAGAAGTTTTTGCGATACAAGGGCGACTTGGCGAGACGGCGGACGAATTCCTTCATCGAAATTTCGCCGTTTTTCACCTTCGACTCAAGATCCGAGATGTTGAGCGAATAGGCGCGGGTGATGTCGCGCTCAAACACCTGACGATAGGCGGCTTTGATGATTTCGTTCTTTTCAGACGAGGACAAACCGGGCTTCATCGCGTACTTAGGCCGACGCTCAGCCGCATTGAAGTAGGTTTGCGGTAGCTGCAAGCCTTGCAAATCGCCGGAAGGACGCTGACGCACTTTGTCAGAAGGCGTGGGAGCCTTGAACTCGGTGATCAGCACGTCGAAATATTGCGAGACGATCGCCGTTGCATCCGCATCCCGACGAAACAGCGCCAAAGCGCCCTGCCGCATTTCCTGCAAAGCCACGATCGTTGCTTCGCCCGAACAGGCATTCTCGATGATTTCGCGCAGACCGCGCACGTTGACCACGATGATGTTGGGATCGCCCGCCACGATCGCATAGGTCACATAGCGCAAAAACCAGCTCAGGTCGCGCAGCGACTTTTGCATGTTGCTAGGGCCATATCGCGCCACGTTGATCGGGCGGAACCCTGCCGGGGCGGGGCCGCTGCTCGACGTGTTGAACAGCGATCGCAGTCCTTCCAAAAAGCCGCCGCCGCCTGATACGTAGGTTGCCGTACCCAGCTTCATCGCTTCTTTGGTGTCGATCGCAATGCCGCCTTGACCCACCGCAATCGGCTGGTCTTCGGTCGCAGGTTTTTCCAAGAAGGCCATCGGGGAGCCACCGACAAAAATGCGGTTGGCGGCACGCGAAACAATGAGTTCAGAGTTTTGCGTGAGCGTTTGGGAAATCTCCAAGCGCTGAAGACCGGAACTGAAGTAGCTTTTTAGCTCTCCGAGTTCTCCCCGTTCCAAAAAACGGTCTTGCTGTTCTGCCTGATTAATCGTTGTCGTCGGCAGGGTTTGATATAGCTGCGGGCGTGCAACAGAGCTTCCACCACTTGCTGTAACACTCATTGGATTCCAAAAGCTCCCTATCTTGTGATTGCCTTAGTGATTCGGGTCGAATCTGCCCAGATTGACAGTCTGCCTAGATTGACATTCAGCCAAGCTGGAGGCGCTTCGATCGCAACGGACTTGACGGGGGCAAGCCATCGCGAAAAAAGCGTTCACCAAATCGACGATCGAGGTCAATTCAGTTCAGTTTTCAGATTAAAACGTTTCGATCGCCCACACCGCTTTATGAAGAAGTATGTCGCGATCGCAACAGAGACCCCACCAGAAATCATAAGGGATCGACCCCGCCTGCATGAGAGCAGGTATAAGTTTTGTTACTTAAGTCCATGATCAGGGCTGATGATTAGAGGGCGATCGATTTCCTTAAGAAGCGCATTTACATCCCCTCCCCCCAGATAGGCAGGCACAGTTGATCCGCTAAGATAGCGAAGCACTAGTGAACAGCAAGCAGAGCGGGAAAATCCGGTGTAAGTCCGGTGCTGTGCCGCAACTGTAAGAAGTAAAGTCTTCTAGCCAGAATGCCGCGCTGCTGCCTTCACTCTATTTCCTGCGCGACACAGGAACGGAGTTTTTTTGATGGTTTCCACATCCGATAAACCGCTGATCCAGCTTGCCGAACCGCTGGCACCTTTGCCGATCGATCGCCCCCGTTTTGCTAATCGGACACGGCAGCCGCGACGAAGAAGGTCGGCAAGGACTGCTCGATTTTGCCGAAGCATATCAG
>JAAUTJ010000163.1 GCA_012031475.1 Leptolyngbyaceae cyanobacterium SM1_3_5
TCCGTGCCGCATCGCGCAGCATTTCGTCGAGCCACCACATCGCCCACGCGCACGGCGCAAAAGCAAGTTTTACGCTCACCCAGCAGTCCGCCGGATTCCGGGTCGCGCTGGCGCTCTTGAATGCGGCGGCGCAGTTCTAGATATCCGCGTGAATAAAACTGAAGCGCCTGCTGGGTCGGGCGTTCGTCTAGGGCTGAGGTGCCCTGAGCAGAAATTTGGCCGCCCATCCAGTCTGTAATTTCCGTCAGGCAAACCGTCCGTCCAGCCAACAGCGCTTCATACGCTGTCGCCACGCCTGCCAACCCGCCACCCACCACGAGCGCATCACAGGCCACCATCCGATCGGGCGATCGCGGTGGCGTGGCGATCGCGGCGATCGGACTAAGAATTTCGATCAGCGCCAAACTCAACGCCGCCCAAGCCATTTGACGTATCACACCACACTCCTCGATCGCAGTACATGAACAATGATGCCGGACAAGGAGTGGACGCGATCAAAAATGACAAGTTCCGAGGGGAGGCAGGGCAGGAGGCAGGGCAGGAGGCAGGAGGAACAGCCCTTTTTGCATTTCTAATCCCCCTAGCCTTGTAAAGACGCGAGATCTTGCGTCTCTTCACTCCTCCTGCCCTCTGCCGTCTGCCCTCTGCCTCCACGCGATCGTCACAAGTGCCAACATTCCGTAATGCTCCGCACCAGTAGGTAACAATACGCAACAAGATTGATAAAGATTTAACGAATGGCTGGTAGAATCTGCCCATGTGTCATCTACCGAACGTCAGACAATGATTCAAACTGTCGCCTATTCTGAGGCTTCACCTGTGATTTGCGCCGTCCGCACTCAAGTTTTCCAGGTGGAGCAGTTTATTGATCCTGCCATTGAGGTGGACGGACTTGACGAAACCGCTTTTCATCTGCTGGCAATTCAAGACAGCAAGGTAATTGGAACCACCAGGGTGCGTGTCTTGAACGATCGCATTGCCAAAATTGAGCGCGTTGCCGTGCTGCCCGACTATCGCAGGCGTGGCTTTGGCAAAAAGCTGATGGAAAATGCGATCGCTTTGGTGCGCGATCGCCAAATTCCCGAAGTCAAGCTCAACGCGCAACTCCACGCCCGCAGCTTCTATGAAAAGCTGGGCTTTCAGCAGTGGAGCGAAGAATTTCAGGAAGCCGGAATTTTACATGTTGAAATGAGGCGACAGGTTTAGTTAAATTGATTGAGCAAAGCCGCTGCCAAACCAAAACTGGCAGCGGCTTTTGCTGAAGAAACTTTGTTGTTGTGGCTAAAAGATATCGATTGAACTAGCGCAAACATAGCGCGATCGCTATCAAAATGCAGAGAAACTCATGAAGTTCTGGTTGGGGATCAAATGGTAGGCGATTGCCAGAAATAGATTTCTTGAGACTGAGCGATCGATCGGTTTAAATCTATCCTGCGATAGGCGAAGAAGCTTTAATTTGTATCGGTAGCTACAAAAAATTGCGATTTTCAAGCGCTTCAAGGCGGCTTCAGGCCGCTCAGCTTGTAAATTTCTATCGCAAGTGAGACACAAAGTTGTGAAATTCGCGTTTTATTAGAATTAAAAGAGAATAAAAACTTTTTTCTGATACAGTTCTTTTACTTTTTCTTGTCGTTTTCTTTTTTGTAACGACGGATTTGCTTCATTCAATGGTAAGCGAGTGAAATTCCCCAGCGGAAATGGTAGTTTCCCCAACGACAAAACTGGGAACGATTAGGTTTAATAGTTTTGGAACTTGCGATTTGCTTGACGGCTACGATTGTTTTTTATCTTTTTATCAATTCCATGAACACTTGCCCCTGCTGCTCCCAACCCCTGCTGCGTCACGCTCGTCGCAATAGCATTTACTGGTTTTGCTCGCACTGCTGGCAAGAAATGCCCAACTTGTCCGATCGCCTAACCGTGCCCAGCGATGAACCTGTGTGTGTCCCCAGGTTCACAAAACCGCTCAGTCTGGCTTGCCACAGCGGTAGTCAAGCAGGCTAAGCGCAGTGCTACAAGCAACAAATTGTTACTAAATTAAATGCAACTGCACCGATCGCTGATGAATCGATCGCCCTTGTGAGGCAGGAGGAATCATTGTCCTTCTGCCTCACGCTTTTTCTAGATTCGCGTCAAATTAACGGCTGGTCGTGAGATGCTTTGCGATCGCCGCAGTTGTCCCAGTCGAGCCGCTTGCGCCTCCGTTGACAAACCCAAATCCGCAAGGATGCCCAAAGCCGCGTATTCTCCGGTTTCGCACGCGCCGTCCATGTAGCCTTGAGCCGCGTAGGAGCAGTGTTCGCCCGCAAACCAAATGTTGCCGATCCGTTCGCCTTCCGCCCCGCCGATCGATGTCCACTGACCGACGCGATAGGCCGAATACGACCCTTGCTGATACGGTTCGCCTGCCCAAAATGCCCGGACTGCCCGACCTCGATCGACCTGTTCCAAGCCGGGAAAAATCTGGTCAAGCTGGTGACTGAGCAGTTGAGCATGATTTTCAGGATCGCCCGCGCCCAGTTCAATTCCGGCCTGTCCGCCGCGCAAATCGGTCAGCCATGCGATCGGGCTGGACTGATAGCGGGCACTTTCCCAGGTATTTTGGAACGGCAGATCCGAGTAAATACTGGCGGTTGAACCATAGCGCGATCGCCACAGTCGTTCTTGGAAGGGAACGGCGAGTTTGCTGCTGGTTCCGTAGCCAAGCTGATCGATCGATCGCCGCTTGACGGGAGACATTTCAACCGCCAGATCGATTTGGCGCAAAACCGAGAACGGCACGGTGAGGAGGATGCGATCGTAATTTCGCGCTTGACTAATGCCGTCTTGCCGCAGGCTGACCTGATAGCCGCCGTCGGAACGCGCTCGAATTGATTCAAGCACAGTTCCCGTTTCGATATTCGGACTGAGGCGATCGGACAGGGCGCGAGGAATGCGATCGTTGCCGCCGATCACGTGATAGCGCTCGTCGCTGATGCCGTAGGTACTCCAGCCGCCGATCTCGGTGCCGATTAAAAACAGCAGATTTAGGCAGGATTGTTCTTCAATGTCCATGCCCATTTCGGTGACGTAGGCAACGCGGATCAGGTCGCGCAGCGTCGGGCTGATCGAGGTGGAGTCGAGGTAGTCGGCCAGCGAAATTCGATCGAGCCGCATCGCTGTCGGACTGGGACGATGGTAGGTAATTTTTTCGTCGGGCGCGATCGATTCCAAGTCTCGAAGAATCTGCACGGCCAGCGGCTTGAACTCTTCGACAATCGTGCGGTGGCTGATTTGTTCGCCGCGAATGTAGACCACTTCGGGAATCAAACCTTGGTCTGCCGATCGCAAATCGGCCATTTCTAAGCCAAGTTCAGCCGCAATCGATCGAATATGCACATGGGAAGTGTCGATGAATTCGCCGCCCAGTTCCACGACTCCGGGCGCTTCGGGCAGGTTTGTCAAGCTGCTCATGCGGCCACCGATGCGATGACTTGCTTCCACAATGTCGATCGGCACTCCGGCTTGATGCAGACGATAGGCGGCAGTCAGTCCGGCAATTCCGGCTCCCACAATCAGCACTTTCGGCAGCACTTTCGGCAGCACTTTCGGGAGCGATTGAGCGCGAGCGATCGAGGGAAAAACGGTGTTGAGGGCGATCGCTCCCGCTAAAACGCTGCCACCTTGCAGCAGTCGGCGTCGTGATAATCGATCGGTCATCCAGCCCTGAGCTTCTGCCGTTGAAGTCTCAAGCTGTTGGGAAATTTGGGCGGTTTTGTAGCTTAAACGCAGTAAATCAAGTAGTCCATTCCGCGACATAAAAAAGGGTGTGTGGCTTGTACTCAGATCTTGCGCGTCTTGCCATCGACAAAACGATCGCAAAACGACCGAGCGCCAATGACGCTACGGCGATCGAGCTAAGCTGTGCAAAGCAAGCTGATGGGAAGCAGCGATCGTGCGGTGCAAGCAGCGATCGCCACCAACCAATAGAAACTGAGAATGAGGTGCTGCGGCAGGCGAGCGCCGATTTGGTTGGGCAGAAAAGCGCTGCCCCGCAAAACCCGATTTCAACTTCCATCGGTGTTCGCCCGATGCAAGATGTGAGATGAACGGAGCCAATGCTCCTTGCTTCTCTAGCCTAACCTGTCTGCTGCCTGTCAGTCACGCTTGGTCTTTGGGCGACTGACGCCAGCCCACGTAAACCCGCCAGCCGCCCCACTCGGTAATTTCACGCTCGCCTTCACACAAAATTGATTCGCCCAACACACCTAAGACGATTTCGCCATCCGCAAGGCGAACTTTGCCGATGCACAATCCGGGCGGTTCCTGCTGCAAAATTGTTCCCAGTCCGGCTGGCGGCACTGCCCAGACTTCAACGGCGATCGATCGTCCTCCCTCCCGAACGCGCAGCATGGCTGGATGGCGATCAGCGATCGACCACAAGCGATAGCACGGCTCGGTTTCCGCCTCGCGCACAAATCTGGCTTCGACAGCGAGCAAGTTTGAATTCAGTTCCAATCCGCGCATTAAGGTTCCGTTGACGGCGAGGTGAATGGGTGGCATGAGGGGTGGAGAGAGGCGAGATCTTGCGTCTTTAGGGGGTGAGGGCGGGGGTGAGGGCGGCGAGGACGGCGGCGGATGAGGTTGTCCAGCCGATGATGCCGCCTTGGGCGCGGAGCATTTCGATCGTCGCCTGCTTGAATTCGGGGAAGTAGCTTTCGGTGCAGTCTTCCACCAAGAGGCATTCGTAGCCGCGATCGTTGGCTTCGCGCATCGTGGTTTGCACACAAACTTCGGTTGTGACGCCCGTAAACAGCAAATGTGTAATTCCGCGTTCTCGTAGAATTTCGGACAGTGGCGTTGCGTAGAATGCGCCTTTTCCCGGTTTGTGAATCACGATTTCTCCGGACAGCGGCGCAAGTTCTGAAATGATGTCGTTTCCAGGTTCGCCTTTAATTAGAATGCGTCCCATTGCCGATCGATCGCCAATTCGCAAGCTGCCATTACCGCGATCGAGTTTCGACGGTGGACAATCCGACAAATCCGGCTGATGACATTCGATCGTGTGAATGATTGGTAACTGCAATTCGCGAAATCGATCGAGCAGTGTTTTCAAAGTGGGGACGATCGCCTGAAGCCGACTGACATCATTTCCTAACGCATCGCCAAATCCACCCGATTCGAGAAAATCGCGCTGCATATCAATCAAAACTAAGGCAATCTGATTGAGATTTGCAGGCAGTTTGTAATCATAAGGTTGAGCCGAAATGGTTGCCATAATGATTTAATCTTTGCTTGATCCTGCGAGTGCAGTTGTTAAACCCAGTCCCAAATAAACGCTGCCGCTGAAATAGCGTTGGGCGCGAAGAAAGCGAAGATTTCCTCTGAGCCACTGGCCGATCGATCCGGCAATCAGGGCATAAAGTCCATCGCTGAATGTGGTGATCGTGACAAACAAACAGCCGAGAATCAGAATTTGTGAAACGGCTGAACCTTGAGAGCGATCGACAAACTGAGGCAGAAACGCAAAATAGAACAGCGCGACTTTTGGATTGAGAATATTAACGACGACCCCTTGAAAGAAAATGCGCTTCAGGCTGGCTGATTTGACGGCGCGATACCGTTCCGGGAGCGCTGCGCGATCGGGCTGAATTTCTTCACGAGTCAGCAGTGTACGAATGCCAAGATAAATCAAATAGGCTGCACCCAAATATTTGATGATGCTAAAGGCAATGGCCGATGACATCAGCAGCGCCGAAAGCCCGAACGCAGCGGCAGCGATGTGAAAGAAATTGCCGAATTCAATTCCCAACATGGAAACAATTCCGGCCAAACGACCCTGATTGACGCTTCTGGCAACAATGTAAAGAACGGCGGGACCAGGAAGGATCGCGATCGCAAAACTGGCAGCGGCAAATATCAGTAAGGTTGATAATTCTGGCATCGTTTTTCCTTGAATTAATGTCCGGCCATTGCGTGACCGATCGCGCCGAAATCCGCCTGATCGATTGAACTTTCGTAGGCGAATTGACCGCTGCTGATCACGAGAATGCGATCGCTTAACTTCAACAATTCATCTAAATCTTCGCTGACTAATAAAACCGCAACGCCGCGATTGCGAGCGGAAATAATTTGTCCGTGAATGAATTCGACGGCGGCAAAATCGAGGCCAAAGCAGGGATTTGCGGCGATTAGCAGATTGATTTCGTCTGAAGACAGTTCGCGGGCAAGGACGGTTCGCTGCACGTTGCCGCCGGACAAGTTGCCGACGGGCGTTTCGGGCGACGGGGTTTTCACGGAGAACTGGGTGATCAGTCCTTGCGCCATCTGGCGGATCGCTTTGAGGATGAGCAGAACGCCTTTGGCCTGCGGGGAGCGATCGAACGTCCGCAACGCCATATTTTCCGCCACGCTCATGTGCGGGACGCAGGCATTTCGCAAGGGTTCTTCCGGCAGGGCAAAGACGTGATGCTGGCGCATTTCGGCGCGGGTCGCTCCGTAAGGCTGGCCGTTGACAAGAACCTGTCCCTGTGTGGCTTCGCGCTGTCCAGCCAAAACTTCCACCAGTTCGCGCTGGCCGTTGCCGGAAATTCCGGCAATGCCGACGACTTCGCCGCTGTGGACGGTGAACGTTGCGCCTTTGACGGCTTCTAGGCCGTTGTCTTTGTTGGCGTGGAGCGAGCGAACTTCGAGGACGGGTTTGGCTTGCAGGTGCGCGACTTTTTCGACGGCTTGGGGGTCGCGTCGATCGCCCATCATCATCTCGGCCATGTCGCTGACCGTCAGATCTCTGACGGCTCCGCTTCCAGCAAATTTGCCTTTCCGCAGAACGGTGATTTCGTCAGCAAAGGCCAGGACTTCGCGGAACTTGTGCGAAATCATCAGGACGCTGAGTTTGCCTTCGCTCACCTGATCGCGCAAGAGTCCCAGCACTTCATCCGCTTCCTGCGGCGTCAAAACCGAAGTCGGCTCATCCAAAATCAAGATGTGGCTGTGTAAATAAATCTGCTTAAGAATCTCCAGCTTTTGCTTTTGTCCGGCGGCGAGTTGCGCGATCGGCACATCGAGCGGAACCTGAAACGGTGCGGTCGCCATGAATGCCCGCAGCCCGTCCATCTCCTGCTTCCAGTTGATCAAGTTCGGACTGTCAAAGCGCGACAGAACAAGATTTTCGGCCACCGTCATGGCCGGAACCGAGGTGAAATGCTGATAAACCATGCCGATTCCGTATTTGTGGGCATCGCGAGGGGAAGCGATCGCCACCGTCTGCCCGTCCACTTTCACTTCGCCCGCTGTCGGCGCATAAAAGCCCATCACGCATTTAACCAGCGTACTTTTGCCCGCGCCGTTTTCGCCCAGCAAAGCGTGAAAGCTTCCCGGTTTGAGCGTCATCGAAACCGAGTCGAGCGCGACCAGCGAGCCAAACTGCTTCGTCATGTGGACGACTTGGAGTTCGGGCGGCGGCAGGGAGGGGGCGATCGTGGTCGAGTCGGCAGAATTTGTGACGGTCATGGCAATTGAGGAGTGAAAGGTCAAGGTTGAACAGCAGCAATCACCGCATTGGAATCCGCGATCGCACCGAACACGCCGCCCTGCATCGTCACCATTTTCAAGGCGGCGAGGTGGTTGCCGTAGTCGGTTGCTCCGGTGCAGTCGGACAAAATCAGGCATTCGTAGCCGCGATCGTTCGCGTCGCGCATCGTCGTGTGGACACAAACATCGGTCGTGATCCCCGCCAGAATGATGTTTTGAACGCCGCGCAGCTTCAAAATCATGTCCAGATCCGTCGCGTAGAACGAACCTTTTCCGGGCTTGTCGATCACGATTTCATCGGGAAGCGGCACAAGTTCGGGAATAATTTCCCACCCCGGTTCACCCCGAACGAGAATCTTTCCACATGGCCCCGGATCGCCAATTCCCGCGCCGATTTGCCGCGATCGCCACCGCTTATTTTCCGGCAGGTCTGCGAGATCCGGGCGATGCCCTTCCCGCGTGTGCATGATGTGGAAGTTTTGCGATCGCATCACCTCCAACAGCCGTTGCAGCGGGGCGATCGGGGCGCGGGTGAGCGATAGATCGTATCCCATGCGATCGACATAGCCGCCCTTGCCGCAAAAGTCGATCTGCATATCGATCACGATCAGAGCGGTGTTTTCGGGACGTAGATCGCCGTTAAACGGATACTTGTACGGTTCCGACTGGATGTAGCGCACGGGTTTAACTCCCGACCTGCGTGGGCAACTCTTCACCTTTGTACTGGCGTGTGGGAGCGGGAAAGCCGCAGGATGTGCCATCGGTGTGAATCACTTCGTCTTCCCAAGGCAGGCGATAGTTGCCTTCCACCATGTCCTGCATATAGGTGTAGGGACAGTCTTGCGCTCCACCTTTAACGGCGACGTAGCCGCGATGTCCGAACTGGTAGATGTTGTTTTCGACGCTCCAGTGCTGGCGAGCTTCACGCACCAAGTCCGGGCGCAGTTCTGCCGTAATGATTTCGTCGGGGCGGTGACTGCCCATCGCGATCGGGACGCCATCAAAGTTGACGAACATCCCTTCGCCCATCGAGTCGAACGTGCCATCGCTGCCGCACATACAGACCGAGGCCGTTTGCATCAGATTACAAAAGGCGTTTGCCTGATTCGTGATTTGCC
>JAAUTJ010000164.1 GCA_012031475.1 Leptolyngbyaceae cyanobacterium SM1_3_5
TTTAAGCATTTTTCCGGTTCGTCGGTATTTGATGACAAACAACCGTTACTGCGCAGGATTGCCTTCCGGTTTCGGAAGCAACACTTTCCGGGACAAACGATATTTGCCGGTCTTTTTGTCTATGTCCACCAGTTTCACTTTGACTTCTTCGCCCACTTCCATCACGCCGTCCATCGTTTCAAGCCGTTCCCATTTGATTTCCGAAATGTGCAGCAAACCGTCTTTGCCGGGCATGAACTCTACAAACGCGCCAAACGGCATAATGGTTTTGACTTTGCCCACATAAGTTTCGTTGATCTCCGGCAACGCCACGATGCCTTTTACGCGTCTCACGGCGTTTTGCATGGATTCATCGTTGGTGGCAAAGATGCTCACATAGCCTGCGTTGTCCCTTTCCTCAATCACAACGGTGGCACCGCTTTCTTTCTGAATTTCCTGCACCACTTTGCCACCGGGTCCAATAACCGCGCCAATCTGGTTTTGGTCAATCTTAATTGTCACTGAACGCGGCGCGTGCGGTTTCAGATCCGGGCGGGGTTCGGCAATGGCTTTGCTCATTTCCTGCAAAATATGCAGCCGTCCTTTTTTCGCTTGCGACAGGGCTTGTGCCAATACTTCATACGAAAGCCCGTCCACTTTGATGTCCATCTGGCAAGCGGTGATGCCTTCAGTGGTGCCGGTGATTTTAAAGTCCATGTCGCCGAGGAAGTCTTCGAGCCCTTGAATATCCGAAAGAATCGCGAACCGATCACCTTCAAGGATCAGACCCATTGCGATACCACCCACGGTAGCGGTGAGAGGAACACCTGCGTCCATCAAAGCAAGACTGGAGCCGCAAGTCGAAGCCATAGAGGTCGAACCGTTAGACTCTAGAACTTCGGAGACAACGCGCAGAGTGTAGGGGAAAGAAGCTTGATCGGGAAGAACGGGCATAATTGCACGTTCGGCAAGGGCGCCGTGACCGATCTCACGACGACCGGGTCCGCGCATCGGCTTGACTTCGCCCACAGAGAAACCAGGGAAGTTGTAGTGGTGCATATAGCGCTTTTGCTCGTCGGGATGGAGGTCGTCCATTTCCTGAGCGTCCCCGGGCGTTCCCAAGGTGACAACAGAAAGCACCTGCGTTAGACCGCGCTGAAACAAGCCGTTGCCGTGAACGCGATTGGGCAAAACTCCGGTTCGACAGGAAATCGGGCGGACTTCATCGAGCTTGCGACCATCAACGCGAACGCCGTCATTGATGATCTGCTGGCGCATCATTTTTTTTGGTCAGGCTTTTGAACGTGTTGCCAAACGCTTTCGAGTCTGAGGCGATCGCACGCGCACCGCATCGTCTTCTGGCAGTTCGGCAATAGCAGCATTCACCGATTCCTTCACCTGATCCAAAGCCGCATCGCGCTCGGTTTTGCTGTACTCGAAGTGGTGGAGAATTTCGCGAATCGATTCTTTGGCGCGATCGCTAATAAAATTCTCCAGAGTCAAATCGGCTTCGGGCGCAGTCAGCTTCACCTGTTCAATGCCCAATTCGGCCAGCAGATCAAGCTGTGCCTGAATCAGATCGCGCACGACTTCGTAGCCAAAATCGATCGCTTCAATAATGTCTTGTTCGGGAAGCTGATTGGCTCCGGCCTCGACCATGATCACGCCCTCAGGCGTTCCGGCCACGACCAGATCGAGATCTCCGGTTTCGATTTCCTGATAGGTCGGGTTGATGATGAAATCGTCCCCAATCAGGCCGACGCGCACAGCGGCCATCGGACCGTTAAAGGGAATTCCCGCAATCAAGGTGGCGATCGAGGCTCCCGTCACGGCCAGCACGTCCGGCGGCACTCGTTCATCCAAGGCCATCGTCGTGGCGACAATTTGCAGATCGTCGCGCATCCAAGAGGGGAAGAGCGGGCGCATGGGGCGATCGATCAGGCGTCCGGTCAAAATTGCCTTCTCTGGGGGACGGCCTTCGCGCCGCAAAAATCCGCCCGGAATGCGTCCAGCAGCATACAAACGTTCTTCGTAATCGACGGTCAGCGGCAGAAAGTCGATGCCTTCTCTGGCTTTGTTGCGCGTCGCCGTCACCAAAACAGCCGTCTCTTCGGACTGCACTAATACCGAACCGCCTGCTTGCGGTGCCAGCAAGCCTACTTTAAGTCGAATATCCCGTCCATCGAAGGATATTGACTTGTCTACTTCACTCACCATCAAGGGTTTTCCTTTCTTTCTTCTTCTTTTTCTGTTGCGATCGTAGCACTGATACACTTGTGCTTGCTTGTTTCCAGGCGTTTCTCATCAAAAAGCGACCGCTCGATCGCCTTTGTTTTCATACCTCAGTTTTTCACACTTGAATCACTCAGCGGAGTTTAACTCAAGCTTTACTGATTTTGTTAAGAAACCCTTAAATTTTAGATAGCCTTTCGGTTTTCTTAACATTCCTTCGATCGCGCCTCCAAACTGCGATCCAAACTGCGGTAAAGAATGCAAGCATCAACGGTTCGATCGCCCGTTCGATCGCCCGTTCGATCGCCCGTTCGATCGTCATTGAGTCGAACTGCATTCGGAATGCGCCCGATTGTTGTAAAACCCAATGATTCCCATAGCTTCAAAGACGGGATATTCGTGGCAAAAACCAAGTTGAACATCACGGCTATGTAGCCTCGCGTCGGCGCGATCGCCAGCATTGCTTCGCCCATGAACCGCCCGATTCCCGCACCTCTCGCCGCAGGTTGTACAATGAAGCCAGCGTTGCAGATGTGACTGCACCGACCTGGGAAATTTGGCTTGAGATAGAAAGCACCCAGAATTTCACCTGTTATCTGCGATCGATCTGATGCTTCCATCTTCCGCACCACAAACGCATCTTGAACTAGCCAATATGCGGCAAATTCCGCTTCACTTAGCGGCTGTGACTGTGGATAGGTTTGTCCTTCCATTACTACAGTATTCAAAAGTGACCTGACGATTTCGCGTTCAGCGGGCAGCATCTCGTCCAGCGCGATCGTCATGCCATTCTTTAATGTCTTGAAAACGGGTAACTGCATCGTGAGTTTACTTGGTTGCTTTTGCGATCGTCGCTGAACCACTGCACTTGCACAACGCAAATTTCATCTTGCAGCAGACTGTAGAAATCCCTTACGCGCATGGCAATTTTACACGGTAGTTGGTGCATTGAACCGACGCAGGCGCAAACTCAATCGCAGCACCAGTCGCAGCTTGGACACAGCTTTTTCATCTGGGGCGAAACTTGGCGGCGCATCGACTCGCCACCCGCCACACCCAACGAACATCATCCGTATGCGCTGGCCGCCGATGAACTCGTCGCGTTTTTGCGCCCGCTCCACCAAGCGCAGCAGATTTGCTGGCCGCTGGCGATCGAGCGGGAAGAACCCAAGCGCACCCGCAAACCCACTGCCACGATTGCCAAATCGCCAGCCCTCATCGATCGCTGGCGATCGCAAACCTACTGGCAGCCGACGTATGAACTGCAATCGGGCGAACAGCAAGCGGGCTGGCTCCCTCAACTGTCGGCCACTGCTGCGATCGAGCCGCCGAGCGACCGCGTTTCGCTTCAGCCTTGGCGCATTTGAAGGATTTTTTCTCAAGCCGATCGAAGCGATCGCCTTTCTCAACTCGCTGCCCTTAAGCTCCGTCACCGAGGGCGAACCGTTTTTGGGCAGTGATTTGCGCTTCTGGTCGCACGTCGCCCGCTGGCATCTCGATTTGCAGGCACGATCGAAATTTCTGCCGATGCTCAGGGAAGGCGATGCGGCCACAACTTCCTGGCAAGCCTTGATCGACAGTGCCGACGACCAAGCCCGACTGGAGCAGTTTGCTCGCCAAATGCCGCCCGCCTGCCGCACCTACGCACAATCTGCCGAGGAATTTGTGACAGCGCGATCGCTCCTGCTCGACTGCCTCAACTGCTTCACCGATGCCCAAGTCAAAGCAGTCGCGGCAACTGTCCCCGTCCCAACGGCCAAATTCCCGAAAGAAATTGCCCTGCGCGAATGGCTGCAAAGTCTGGGAAGTGATGCCGTTGTGGTTGAGGCTGGAAAGCTCGATCGCCTCCGCGCAAGCTGGACAAGCTGGACGGCTCCAATTCAGGCGCAGCTTAACCAGCAGATCGCCTTATTTCGCACCTGCTTCTATCTCCAGCCGCCCGCCGCAGACGGCCAAAACTGGACATTAGAATACTTCCTGCAAGCGACTCACGACCCGGATTTTCTGGTCAGCGCTCGGACAATCTGGCAAAATCCGGTCGATCGCTTCACCTACATGGGGCGATCGATCGAGCATCCGCAGGAAACCCTTTTGGCCGGACTTGGCCTCACCTCGCGCCTCTATCCCGTAATCGAACCGAGCCTGCAAGTGTCGCAGCCGCAATCTTGCTCGCTCAAGCCGAATTTGGTGTATGACTTCATCAAAGCGATCGCTTGGCGACTCAAAGACAGCGGTTTCGGCGTGGTTTTGCCGCCCGGACTCTCGCCTGAACAAGGCTGGGCCAGCCGTTTGGGTCTGAGCGTCGCGCCGAGCCACCGTCGGGCAAGCAGCGCCTCGGACTGCAAAGCCTACTGAATTTTCGCTGGGAACTGACGATCGGCGGACAGCGCTTATCGAAAAGCGAGTTCGATCGACTGGTCGATCAAAACACGCCGCTGGTGCAGGTGAATGGCGAATGGGTGGAGTTGCGATCGCAAGATGTCCGCGCTGCTCAAGCGTTTTTCACCAGCCGCAAAGACCAGCTTTCGCTCTCACTCGAAGATGCATTGCGGATGAGTACCGGGGACACGCAGACGATCGAAAAGCTGCCCGTCGTTCACTTTGAGGCGTCCGGTTCGCTGCAAGAACTGATCCAAACCTTGACAACCGGAAATCAAAGCGTCGAAGAAATCCCCGTCCCCCAAACCTTCCAGGGACAACTCCGCCCCTATCAGCTTCGCGGCGCATCCTGGCTCGCCTTCCTGGAACGCTGGGGCTTGGGCGCGTGTCTAGCGGACGACATGGGCTTGGGCAAGTGCGTTGCGCCCGACACCGAGATTTTTGTGAACGGCGATCTGCAAACGGCGGCGACGATTTGGCAAAACTATCGATCGATCGAGCAGTTCGACGGTGAAGGCTTTTGGTCAACGCCAACCGATTCGCTGCTCGTGAATGCGATCGACCCTCAAACCGGAAAATCGTCCTCGCGCCGATTCGCCGCCTCTATCGTCAATCCGTTCGCGAAAAACTGCGCGTCATCACGCTGGAAGACGGCAACCAAATTACGATTACCGATCGCCACAAGCTCTTGACCGATCGCGGCTGGACAACGAATTTACAGCCCGGAGATTACGTTTGTGTTCCCAGTCGCCTCACCTGGCAAGGCCAGCCGGAAGATGTCGATCTGGTCAAATTTTTGGCGTGGCAAATTGCCGAAGGCTATGAATTGAACGATCGCGCTACGGTTAACATTGCTCAAAAAGACATTGCCTGCTTAGCCGATTTGCAGCAGACGATCGATCGAATCGCTCAGCGCTACAGCCTCAAGCTCAATCGTCCCGCCATTCGACAGTCCGGGGAAAAAGTACCCATGCTGTCGATCACCAGTCGCGCCTACGAGCAGTTCTTGACGGCAAGAGGCTATCAGTGGGGCGAGCGATCGCGCCACAAATCGATTCCGCCATTCATCATGCAGGCCGACCTCGACAGCATCAGGCTTTTCCTGCGGCACTATTTCGAGGCGGAAGGCTCGGCAGTGCGATCGATGCGAAGTGTAGAAATCGCCTCAGCTTCTCCCCGCCTGATGCAGCAACTCGCCACTTTATTGCGACGATTCAGCATTTGGCTAAGAGTGACGGTCAAACAGAAACGGGCAACCAACGGCAGCGGCATTTTTCGGCCTTATTCGATCGGCACGATCGGCGGCAACAGTGTCAGACGTTTCTTACAGGAAATTGGGTTTGTGAGCGATCGCAAACAGCAGCTTCTTGAAGCAATTTGTCAGACCGTCAGCAACACGAACGTCGAAGAAATTCCGGCTTCTGAAATTGTGGCGGATCTGGTTCGATCGACCAAGCTACCGATTCGCCATTTCGGGATGAATAACACCGTTTATCTCAACGGTTCGCAGCAGTTTTCTCGATCGAGTCTCGCGCAAGTCGTGACAAGTTGCGATGCAATTTTGAGCGGCGAAGCGGAACAGCACTATCGCCAACTGCCGCCGTCTCGCTGGATAAATCAGACGCTACAGGCTTATACAAATCTCGATGTTTGTCGCATTAGCCGCACTCGTCAGCAGATGCAGAATTTGCTCGATCAAGAAGTGTTTTACTGTCGGATTGAGTCGATCGAATCGCAAGACTATGAAGGCTGGGTTTATGACTTTGAAGTAGCCGATCATCACAATTTCGTTGCCAATCAAATTCTGTGTCACAACACCGTTCAACTCATCACCTTGCTCCTACATTTGCAGGAACAATCTGCACTGGAGCAGCCAATTTTGCTGGTTTGTCCGACTTCCGTTTTGGGCAACTGGGAGCGCGAGGTGAAGCGGTTTGCGCCCAGTTTGAAGGTGCTGGTGCATCACGGCGACAAGCGATCGACGGGCAAAGCCTTCGCCAAAGCCGCCAAAGCGCATCACCTCGTCGTCACCAGCTACGCGCTCACCTATCGCGACAGCAAAGATTTTGAGAGCGTGGACTGGCAGGGCGTCGTTCTCGATGAAGCGCAAAATATCAAGAATTCCGAGTCAAAACAGTCGCAGGCGGTTCGGCAGCTTCAGCCGCAGTTTCGCATTGCCCTGACCGGGACGCCCGTTGAAAACCGTCTGTCGGAACTCTGGTCAATTCTGGATTTTCTCAATCCGGGCTATTTGGGACCGCGCAATTTCTTTCAGCGTCGATTCGCGATTCCGATCGAGCGCTACGGCGACACGGCTTCTTTACAGACTCTGCGATCGCTCGTCCAACCCTTCATTTTGCGGCGACTGAAGACCGATCGATCGATCATCCAGGACTTGCCCGATAAACAGGAAATGTCCGTCTTTTGTGGACTCTCGACCGAGCAGGCGGCGCTTTATCAGGCTGCGGTTGATCACTCATTGCGCGAAATCGAATCGGCGGACGGCATTCAGCGACACGGCATGATTTTGGCCTTACTCGTGAAGCTGAAGCAAATTTGCAATCATCCTGCTTTGAGAACAGAAGCGGCGATCGATGCCAATTTCGCCAAACAGTCCGGCAAGCTTCAGCGCTTAACTGAAATGCTGGAAGAACTGTTAGCAGAAGGCGACACCGCACCCGGAGCTTTGCGCGATCGTGCCCTCATCTTTACCCAGTTTGCCGAATGGGGAAAATTGCTTAAACCTTATTTAGAAAAGCAGTTTGGTCGCGAAGTTTTGTTTCTCTATGGCGGCACGTCGAAGAAGCAGCGTGAAGAGATGGTCGATCGCTTTCAAAACGATCCGCAGGGACCCAGAATTTTCATTCTTTCCCTGAAAGCGGGAGGCGTGGGTTTGAATTTGACGCGAGCCAATCATGTGTTTCACTTCGATCGCTGGTGGAATCCGGCTGTCGAAAATCAAGCGACCGATCGCGTTTTTCGCATCGGTCAAACGCGCAACGTACAGGTTCACAAATTCGTTTGCACAGGCACGTTGGAAGAACGCATTCATGAATTAATTGAAAGCAAAAAAGCGCTGTCTGAACAAATTGTTGGCACGGGCGAAAGCTGGCTGACCGACTTTGATACCGAACAACTGCGTGATCTCTTGCTGCTCGATCGAACTGCCGTAATCGACGATTAAACATGACCAACTACGACACACAACCGAATCGCGAATGGTGGGCACAGCGCTGGGTGGATGTGCTGGAATCGTTTGGCTGGCGGCGCAGGCTGGAACGCGCCCGCAACTATGCGCGACAGGGCAATGTTCTTAATATCGAGTACACAGGTGAAAAGGTTTCGGCACTGGTTCAGGGAACCGCGCCCGAACCTTACAAGGTGTCTTTGTCGCTCGATCGATTCAGCGATGAGCAGTGGCAATATGTGATCGAATCGCTTTCGGAACGGGCAATTTTTTCCGCGAAACTGTTAGCGGGAGAAATGCCGCAGAACATCGAAGAAGTGTTTACGGCCAATGGATTAAGTTTGTTTCCGTTTACGAAATTCGACATTCACAGCAAATGTTCGTGTCCCGATCCGGCGAATCCTTGTAAACATATTGGCGCGGTTTATTATCTGCTAGGCGATCGATTCAGCGAAGATCCATTTGTTCTCTTTCAACTGCGCGGACGCAGCAAAGAGCAAATTATCACGGAACTGCGGCAGCTTAGAAGCGCTAATCCGGATGAGCAAACGGTGGAAGCCGAGCCGGAGCAGGTTTCGGATGCGATCGACCTGCACCAGTTTTGGCAGTATGACGAGCAGCTAGAATCCGCTCTGGTCGTGATTACGCCGCCGCCCAGCAGCGAAACCGTGCTTGATCTGCTGGGTCCAGTGCCGCTGAAGCCAGAATCTAGCGGCACGGTCAGTCAGACGGCCAATCAGGCGGCACAGCTGACGCTCGAACATCTGCAAAGCATCTATGCTCAGGTGAGCCAGCAGGCCGTGATGACGGCCATGAC